>JANPIQ010000367.1:0-19031 GCA_031425075.1 Sphingomonadales bacterium | reverse complement strand
GCACCACTTCGGCAACGGCTTTTTGCCCGCCAGTCGGTTCATGACCCGCTTCGTAAGCGATTGCCAAGGTCAGACACTCGATGGCACGCTGGCGGTCTGGAGTGTTTCGGGCTTCATTCGCTGCAGAATTCGCCGCCGCATGTGCAGGGGCCAAGCTCGTGGCGATAATGCCTGTCGCACAGATGACCAGCGTCGCACCTCTTGTCATTGCTGTGTCGCCGATCGCTGCCATTTGCGGATTGCCACAAATGAACGGGGTTGGTTGCACTAATCTGACATACAACGTTATGGGCGCAGCGAAGCGTAACGTAGTAAGGCTGAATGACCTATGATGCGGTTTATTTCGATTTTTCTGGTGTTGTTCAGTGCAGGTTGTGCGACCGTCGTGGGCGAACCGGTCGACGCCTACGAACGCTTGGTCTATCGGGTCAGTACCGGAGATCGCCTGCGAATAACGGTGTTTGACGAACCACGATTGAGCGGAGAGTTCGCGCTCGATGGATCGGGGGCAATCGCTTATCCTCTTTTGGGAACGATCGTCGTTACGTCGAAAACAACCGCCGAAGTGCGCGACCAGATCACCCAACGTCTCAGTGCCGAATTTGTGCGCAACCCACGCGTGTCGGTGGAAATCGTCAACTACCGGCCCGTCTATGTCGTGGGCGAAGTCGTCAAATCAGGCGAATTTGATTATGTCGAAGGCCTTACCGCGCTCGCACTGATCGCAAAGGCGGGTGGCTTCACGTATCGCGCCAACAAACGCGTTATCTACATCTCCCGAGGCGAAGGCGAGGCCGAAAAGGCATATGCTTTCGACGCAAAATTGCCGATTCGCCCAGGTGATACCATCCGGATCGGCGAACGCCGGTTTTAATGCGCCAACGCGTAACTTGGCGTCGCGTGCCGATTTCTGCACAGCACGGCGCAGATGTAATGAAGTCGAAATAGATACGTCCTAACGCCGAAATTACCGATTCCTGTTGGGGGAATTGCGACCGCTCGACTGGGGTTACCAATGACATTCGGCAACGATCCAGTTTTCGAGCCTCCCGGGTTTTGCGATTCCTATTCGCGCGCGCTGCTAGGCGGTCAGGCCGATGGCACTCTCGAACGCAGCCGCACGGTGGGTGGTTCAAGTCCCGGGTTCGAAGCTATCGATCAACCCGCCCGAAGGCAGGATGCCGATCTGTCGCGTCTTCTCGATATTCTGGGCGCTTCGCTTATCTTGCTGGTGGTCCTGCCGTTCCTGTGTCTCTTGGCGATTGCCATAAAGTGCGACAGTCGCGGGCCACTATTCTTTGCCCAGCGCCGGATCGGTCGTGACGGACGTGAGTTTTCATGTTTTAAGTTTCGGACGATGTGCGTCGACGCCGACGCCGAGCTGCAAAGGCTTCTGAGTGCCTCGGCCGCCTTGCGGTTTGAATGGGCGCAAGATCAAAAGCTCCGTCATGACCCCCGCGTCACGCGCCTCGGCAGGCTGATCCGCAGGCTGAGTCTCGACGAGTTTCCACAGCTTATCAATATCATTCGTGGCGATATGAGCCTTGTGGGACCACGCCCCATCGTGGCCGCCGAGATTACGCGTTACGGTCGCTACATCACCGATTATTGTGCTGTCCGCCCAGGCCTTACCGGGCTCTGGCAGGTCAGCGGTCGCAATGACGTATCATATCGTCGCCGTGTCAGCATGGATCGGATTTATGTGCGCAATAAATCGGTCTGGTTCGATTTGGTCATCTTGTTCCGCACGGTACCTGTGGTGCTTGGGAGCAAAGGGTCTTATTGACCGTCCACACAGAATTTGGCCGGTCAGATAAAAACTGAGAGAAGCACGGTCCAAAGCGTTGCACCTGCCGCCATCGCGCCGATCCATCCCAACAATGAGATCGGCTGATGATGGATCGCAATTGCTTCCATCAAAGCAGTCGTGTTTGCCACAGCGCCACCCATCTCCTCGATTTGGAAGACCGCACGCCGGCCACCGAAATCACCATTTGCGTTCAGCTTGGCTCATCTGGGCCAGCTGATTATGGTTAACGTATCGCAACAGTCACGGGGTTGCAACATCCTTGGGTGACTATCATGCTATGCGTCGATGTTCCGCGAGAATCGGTTGACCGATGCGGGCCAAGACCTTCGGACGCAACAATGGTCACTCACGCGCGCACAGCACCGCAGACACAGGATGGTGATCCGAACCCAAATCAGGTCCGATCGCCGCTTTGGTCACGCCAAAGTGTCGGCTGACAAGAATATGATCGATCGCAATGAGGCTGGGAAAACCCCCGCTTGCTTTCAGAGTCGGCCAAGTCGGCCCGCTCGAGATACGGGCCAGACCATGAATATCGGCAAAATTGCGCAAGATGTTGCTATCGCGCGTCGTATTGAAATCGCCTGCAACAACGAGCGGCCCAGGCGCGGCTTGCGCCAGCTTTTGCGAAAGCGTCGAAAGCTCGAGCTGTTGCCGTCCGATTGGCAGAGGTCTCGACAGGTGAATTCCGACGACGGTGACCGGATCGCCTTGCGATGCTTTTAGCGTCATTGCCGCGGCCGACAGCAATTTGCGATTCTCGGCGTCGCCGCGTGTCCACGGTTGCATCGACAAAGGTCGCACTGCCGACAAAATCTGGGTCGAGCATCGCATCGCGGCATTGCACGCAACCTGAAAAGGATAATCTTGCGCAAGCAGTTTGCGGATCGGCGCTGCGCGACCCTTAGCCTCAACCAGAACAATCACGTCGGGTCGGGCTTGTCGCAGCCACCGCGCTGCGGCTCCGGGTGACGTATTGTGCATCCAGGCATTGAACGTCACGATGCGCAGCGCTGTTCTCGCGCCGCCATCGCTGCAGGGCCGGACTGCTGGAACAGCGTCCCAAGGGCCAAAACCAGCAACACATATCGTACAAAGCGCGCTGGGCCAGATCGGTTGTTTTCGCGCAATGCAGAGCGCGAGGGCACCAAGGCTCGTGCCGATTCCGATCGCAAACCAATATGGCCGACCAATATTGGCAAGATCGCAGGTCTCGCAGCGATTGCCCAAATGTCCGATGGCAAGAGCCGCAATCGCCGCAGCAGCAACGATGCTCATGAGCCGGAGCGCAACCATGATCATGCACAATGCCGGACCACATAGGGCCGACGGACGGCGCCTGTGAGTTCGACGACGCAACTTGCCGCGCCGCGAACTCCCGACGGATAGGAGGCCTTGACATCGATAGTCAGCGGCCGCCCGATCCGGCTGGAGCGATCGCCGAAATCGAGCGCCGTCACTTGCTGCCGGACCTCCCGGGCGCGAAGTATCTCATCGACGGCTGCATCGCCATTGGGATACATGATCGCGATGGCTGCGGGGGTCGCGGTGCGCAGGTCGAAGCTGCCGCTCCCGAAATCGGTTGTCGCGACAGCGGCGATTTTTTGCACAATGCCCGGAGAAAATCCGCGAATTCGTCCGAGCTCGCCCAGGGTCAGGATATTGCCGTTGCGCGGGGCTATCGCCGCGTCGCGGTAAAAGAGGCGTTCTGCACCGTTTGGCCGCTCATCGTCATCGTCATCGATCCAGTCGAGCAGCGAATCGCGTGCGACGTCGAGCGCCGATCCAGCAAGCCCGGCGCTTTCCAGAAGCAAGGTCAGCTGCGTCTCTTCGAGAAGGTTGATCGGAACTTTGCCGCGTTCATCACGCACCGATACGGTCAGCGACGCACCATCGAACGTAAATCGCCGGGGTGTGCCATCGATGGGAAAGGCGTTGTCGGGACCATTTGCCAATAATCCTCGGATCGCAATCGCGATTCCGGCATCGGCAACGGCGGCGGCGCGCGCCGATTCGATTTCGGCCCGGCCACCCAGCAAAGACCGCTGGGTGATGCTCAGAACGCCCAAGCTGATTGTCGCGAAAAACAATATGGCAACCACCGCCGCGACGAGCGCATATCCCGCCTCGCCAGCATCTGCTTTATGACACTGGGGAACAGGGGCGCTCACTCGGCTGGCGCTTCGTCGTCGGCAGTCTGACTGGCAGCGCCGCTATAGCGGATCAAACGTTGTTCTTTGCCATTTGCAAACACAGCGCCTTCTTCGCGCAGTGCGATCAACCGCCAGCCGCCAACGACGCCGCCAATACTCACGTTAGCCACAGAGCCATCGGTGCGACGCACGACAGCGACGCCTCGCCCACGAATGGTAACGGTGCCTGCAACGCTCGCACCGCCCAGTGCGAGTGGGGCGGTGGTGCCGGAAGGTGTCGACATTGTCTGTCGCGGGGCAAATAGCGGACGGCTGAATATCGCTTGCGCTGCTATAGCCTGAGGCATGATCTGGAAGATGCTGTTCGCCGATCTGACGTTGATAGGCAGCACTGGCGGTTGTTCGGGTTCAAGGCCGGCCAGCCACAGCTGCAGCCCCAGCATCGCGACAAGTATCCCAGCCAGCACGCCGGGGACAAGAGTCGCGTCACCGCGATTGGGCAGCGATAAAGGGAATCGAAACTTCAACATTGACCTCCATCACATCGAGTCGGCCGCTGATCGCAGCCTGGTCCGCCGAAACCTGCACGCTTTCAACGATCAGAAATGGCGGTGAGTTTTGCAGACGCATCAGCAGTGTTGTCATTTGGGCGAGCGTCAGCCGCGTCGATGCGCGAACCCGGATCGGGCCAGTATCATCCGACGCATCGTCAACCGAACGCATTTCACCGCCAATTTGGTCGATCGCGCTTTGCACGCGATCTTGAATGGCAACGACCGCAGCATCTCTATTGCGGGCGGCGATGCTGAAATCGCGCAAGGCTTCACGACTGAGCTCGGCTTGGCGGCGCAGCCGGGGGATCGATCCGATAATCCGCTGGTTCGCCTGATACTGCCTGATCAATATCTCGCGCTGAGACGCCCGCTCACTGAAGCCTGCAACGATGGGAGAAACGATGGCGAGCCACACGAACCCGGCCGTGGCCAGCACGATGAACACCAGAACGAGCTTGCGTTCGCGGGCGGATAATGTGCGCATCGCGTCAGCGTTCGCCAAGAACGGCGACAAGATCGAACGGTTGACCCGTCGATGTTTCGGCAACCGAGTCAGATTGTGCGCTTTTTACGTTGGCAAAACCCGGTACGCGCCGCAAGGCGCCCGCGACGTCGGTGTCACGAGACCGATACCCTGTCAGCCGCAACGTGCCGCCATCCCACTCGTAGCGCTGAACCCACGCCCCATCGGGAATAGCGGCAGTTGTCTTGGCGAGCACGGCCAGCGGATCGTGACGCTTGCGCCTCTGGCCTACCTCTTGCGCGATTGTGTTGGCTGTTCGCGTGCGTGCGGCAACTTGCTGCGCTACCGACACAGCAGGTCGCTGTGCCTCGACAACCGATTCCCAGCGCGCAACGCTTGCCGAATCGCGCCATATGATCGTTGCGAAGTTGAGCGCGGCCAACACAAGCACAATCGACCACCACGTTCCTCGATACGAACGCGTTTTTGCGATCAGGCCAGCTGCCTGAAACGCGCCCAGAAAATTGAACCGCAAATCGGGAGTGTGATCTTCGTGAGCGATCCGCAGCGCCCGCGGACGAACGCCCATGCGCTGCAGAGTATCGGCCAGAGCGCGCGCGCGGGTCAGCGGTATCGCGGCTATGTCGGTGGCGGAAAGCCCGTCTGATGTCGCATCCGATCGCGCCGCTTGAGAGAAAACGACGTCATGGACGGGAAGCGGCACATAACGTTCGATGTTGAGCGCAAGCATGCGACCGAGGTCGGCGCGGGACAGTGGCGGCAGGCAAATCGTTCGGATCAAGGCCTGATCGCGATCGATCAACACGGTGACATCGCGCGCTGCCAATCTGTCAGCGACGTCACCGACTGTATCGACTGTATTCCCGTCGATATCGATCAGCCGCATCGTGCGGTCGAACTTCAACACTGGATATACCTGTGCCTTCGACGTGATCAGCGATTGTGGAACGAGCGTCGCCAGCTCGTCACGCAGCACTTCGATGTTGTCTTGCACTGTCCGCATAATCGTCTTCACATCGCTGTTCAGCAATTCTGTGAGCGTCATGAAACACCACCGCAGCGCCCGGTCAGGGCGTCAATCTTGCAAGCCGTGTTGTCGGTGGCCCGGGGCCGCACGATCAGATCGGGCCAGCCGCGGCGATCGCCGTCGCGAAAAATGACCGAGATCCGCACCAGCGCAGGTGGCTGCGGACGCTGTCGCCATGCTGTTTGCCATCCGCTGCCCGAACCCACAGGCTTTGGTCCATAATAATTGATCCGAATGGCCTGCACATTGTCGATGACTTTGCGAGTGCGCCAATTGCGTCCGTTCACATCGCCCGAATTCTGCCGTTCATCGAGTGTGTTGATCGTGAAAAGATTGAGCTCGCCGGCCGGCGTTGTTGCGATCCGATACCGCCACAGGCTGTCGGGTTCCGCATTGGCAGGCGGCGGCGCGATAAAGGAAAAGCTGCGCTCATCGCCGAGCGCGTCTATGATGGGATTGACGCTATTGCGGTCGACAACCGGGCGCAGTTGCCTGAGCCGATCGGTCAAAATGCGCTGGCCTGCCGCGATACTCTCATCGGCTTCGAGCATCTGGATGCTGCGGGGGCCAAAACGCCCGACCGTCTGCAGCCCCTGCAACAGCATCGCTGCCACAATCCCCAGGATCAGCAGACTGACCAGCATTTCGATCAGCGTGAATCCAGCGTCGCAATGCGGATCGTTACGCGCCAGAAGGCGCCGCTTGGGTGCCGCGCCGATCATCGGCCCACCCTGAGCGACCGCAGTTGCGTTACAACATGGCTGGAATTTGCGCGCGTCACGCGCACGGTCACCAGATCGAGCGCCGGGGCACTTCCCGCAGCAGATCGATAGGGACTGATTTCGATCGTCGTGCGAAGGGGCGGATTGCCAGCACTGACCATCGAGGACGGCTCGGCCCCGCCCACTGCCGCGTCGAGCGCGGATCGGGCCATCAGAATTGCGGCGCGGCGTTCGGCCACGGCAGTCACCGACTTCGCGTGGGTCGCGATCATCTGGAAAGCGGCGACTGACATTCCGGCAATGATCGCTGCTGCAATCAAGGTTTCAACGAGCGCAAACCCGCGTTGCGATGGCGGCATTGTATCGTTCATATTCTCGATCCGCGCACTTTGATCATTCCGGTTGCCGCGTCGACAGAGATGGATGATTTGAGCCGGCCCGAAACCACATCAATTGTGCCTCCGGTCGATGTTCCGTCGCGGAAGAAGCGGATTGCGCTGGGCTGATCGATTTCGATCGCGGTCGGCAGCACACCGCGCACGAGTGTCACCTGTCCTCGGGCATCGCGACGAATAAAGGGCTCGACGCTGACAGTTCTGTGTTCGAGCAGCGCGCGCGCATGCGCTTCGCGAACGTCGCGTTCGATCTGGAGTGTTGCGGTGTGGAACGTGCGCGCATTCAGCGTGCGATCAATCGACGCAAAGCCAAGGTTTGCGATCAGCCCCATGATCGCGATGACCACCAGCATTTCAAGGAGCGTGAAGCCTGCCACTGGCCCCAACGCTGCGTCCTTGCGGGAATTGTGGCGGCTCATTGCGCCACCGCCAGCTCGTTGAAGCCCAGAACAGCTGACATGATTGCCGCAATGATGCCGGCGACTGATGCGCCGAGTAGTACCGTGATCAGTGGCGTCAAAATGGCTACGACACGGGTGAGCCGGACCTTTACATCGCGGTCGAGAACATCGGCCAGGCGGGTGAGCATCATACCAAGTTGAGAGCTTTCCTCGCCGGTTCGCATGAAGCCGATCGCGATGTCGGGAAAGATGCGCGCCGTTGCCAGCGGGCCTGCCAGCCCATCGCCCTCGCGAATGCCGGTTACCACCTTCGCCATGGCGGCGTTCATATGGCCGTTGCGGATCGTGCGCTGGGCAAGCGTCGTCGCGACCGGCAGCGACACCTGGCCTTCAACCAATGCACCGAGCGTTCGCGAAAACCGCGCGGCCTCAAGCCGCTGCATGAGCGCGCCCACGAGGGGAAGACGCAGGACGAGCTGATCGAAACGCACGCGCATCGCCGGGCGCATTACCATAAATCGGATTAGGCCAATAATTGCGGCCAATCCCACCAGCAACAACAGGCCGTTCGACCGCAATGCGCTGCTCGCCCAAAGCACAGCGCGCGACGCGGCGGGAAGTTGCGCTGCATTCTTTCCCATCAGCGCTTCAAATTGTGGAACGACGACGAGCAGCATCAAAAGAACAACGCCGATCGCTATCGCGAACAGCGCGATCGGGTAGATCATCGACGTGATCACCAGCCGCCGCAGCTCGAGTGCACGTTCGAGCATTTCGGCGAGCCGGGTCAGCGCTTCTGATAACCTGCCGCTCGATTCACCTGCCTCGATCATCGCGACCGACGTGGGATCCACCAAACCGGGCGCCCCCCCGAGCGCTTCGGAAAGCGGCTTTCCTTCACGCACCGCGGCCAGCAACGGCGTAAAGCGTTCCGCGATTTTAGCAGGTTCGATATTGCCGATGGCTAGCGCAAGCGCCCGGTCGAGCGGCAGCCCCGCCTTCAGAAGAACGGCGAGTTCCCCGATCATCAGGGCAAAAGCGCTGCGCGATGCGGAATTCGGACGGGCGGTCGCCGATTTCGACGGCTGTCGAACAGGCTTGACGTCGACAAGCATGCCACCTTCGGCGCGCAACGTCGTCACCGCTTGAGCAAGATCTGGCGCCTCGATCGAGCCGCGATGCGACGTGCCATCGGGCATGATCGAACGGTATTGAAACGCCGCCACGCGCTACTCCTCGCTGACGACGCGTAAAACCTCTTCAACCGCCGTCAGCCCTTCGGCAGCGCGCCTCAGGCCGTCGGCAAGAAGCGACCGCATTGCCTTCTGCTCGGCAGCGTCGGCGATCGCGCGCGTGTCGGCGCGGGCAAGGATCATCGACGCAATCTGGCTATCGACGATCAGCACTTCGAAAATGGCGATACGCCCCGAATATCCTGACCCGTTGCATTGCGCGCACCCGATTGGTCTGAACAATCGCGCTGGCGCAGCAATAGCGGCGCGCGCGAACATCGGCAGCACCATTTCGTCGATCGGTTCGGCCTGACGGCACGCCCCGCACAGGCGGCGGACCAGCCGCTGCGCAACGACTCCGGTCAGAACCGAGCTGAGCAACAGCGGCTCGACCCCCATGTCGAGTAAACGGGTGACAGCCCCCGGCGCGGTATTGGTGTGCAGTGTCGACAGGATCATATGGCCCGTCAGCGCGGCCTGGACCGCAATTTCAGCGGTTTCGCGATCGCGAATTTCGCCGACCATCATCACATCGGGATCTTGTCTCAGAAATGAGCGGAGCGCGGCACCGAAGGTGAATCCGATCGCCGGGTTGACCTGTGTCTGGATGACGCCGGGAAGGCGATATTCGATCGGATCTTCGACGGTAAGCAACTTCGTCTCGCGCCGGTTGAGTTCGGCCAGCGCGGCATAAAGCGTGGTCGTCTTGCCGCTGCCGGTCGGCCCTGTCACCAGAACGATACCGTGCGGGGTATGAATAGCCTTGCGCAACTGCGCGGCGAGCGCGTCCGAAAATCCAAGCGTCGTAAAATCGAGCGCAAGCTGCGACCTGTCGAGAATACGCATGACGACGCTTTCGCCATGGATCGAAGGGGCTGTTGCCACCCGCAAATCGATTTCATGGCCGCGAACGGCAAGCCGTAAACGACCGTCCTGCGGCAGGCGCCGTTCGGCAATATCGAGCCCGGCCATGATCTTGATACGCGAAACGACAGACGCGCGCATTGCGGCGGGAAGCGGCGGCATATCGCGGAGCACGCCATCGACACGAAGGCGAATGGCCAGGCTGTCTTCGGTCGGCTCGACATGAATATCGGATGCGCGTTCGTCCGATGCCATGGCGATCATTCGATTCACCGCCCGAATGACGGGTGCATCGCTGACCAGATCCTTCAGCCGTTCCAGGTCTTCACCTTCGACCTGCGGGTCGCTTTCGGTTTCGACATCGGCGACACGATAAAGTCGGTCGATCGCTGTATCGATATCGCTTCTGCGGCCAATACATAGCTGGGCGGGCTTCCCGAACATGAACGCCATCGCTTCAGCCACGAAGGGATCGAACGCATCGACGACTGCAACACGGACGCAGCGATCGTCGGCTGCGATCGGCACACAGCGCATTTCGCGCAAAAAGCTGTGTGAAACATCGGTTCCGGCGACTCGATCGACCGGATAATCGTTCTGGGTGACGCCGCTCAATCCGCTGGCATCGGCGATGATTTCGGCCAGTTTTTGTTCGCTGATCAGCCCGAGCCGCGTCAATACAGCGTCGAGCCGCTCGCCGCTTCCACGCTGAACCAGCATGGCACGATCGAGCGCTTCACTGGTCAACGCACGGCGGTGGCGCAAGACCTCTTCGAGCGTCGTTTGCGGTCGAGCAAAAGCCCCGCGGCCTTCTTCCATGACGTCGGCAACATCTTCAATCGACAAGGCGACGTCGTAATGGTCCAAAAAAACTCTCGATCACGTCTGCTGTTTCTGCCAGCCGCCAGCCAGCCTGCGGTGCGATTTCATCTGCGGATGATCGGTCGGATTAAGCATGGTCGGCTACACTTATGTGTCAATCATGCTTCGAACCCTTCGGCCCGCACGGACTTCAGGATTACCGCGACATCGTTTATCCGGGCCCATAGGCAATCGTGCACGGACCCTGATAGACTGTCTGGAGGTTCATCGCCGCGATGTCGGAAGCGGTTGTCATGAACAGATTGGCAGTCCCGCCGTCGGTATCGATCTGGTTGATAACGATAAAATGCACGAGCGGCGGCTGGATGGGCTGAACCAGTTCCACGCGCTCGGGCCACAAATCAACGACGCGGCTAAAGCCTTCAGGCACTCCACGCCGCAGGCTTGCCGGATCGTCGATCACGCGCGTGGCAGGATCAACCGGCTCGATCGGCATATCCTCGCCCATGGGCGGTTGCTTTTGGATCGGCGCTGCTGGCAGGAAAAGCGTGAATTTGTAACTGCCTTCGTAACGGATCTCGGCCATTGACTGATCCTTGCGGGGATCGAGATTGGTCGCGCGTCCGAGCGTGCAAGCAAGCGTTCGCGCGGGGTTCTGCGCAGCTTCCGCCGCAACGGGCAGCCAAGTCGAGCAGGCCGCAAGCGCAAGCACTGAACATGCAATCCTGATCATATTTAAGATTTTCATTGGCTGCGACTCGATAATCATAAGTGTGATGATCGACATTCGTGACGTCTGCATGACGTGAATTTGCAGGGTTAGAAACGAAATTGAAATGAGTCTCAAATCCTAAACAATTGCCATGCAAAGGCGGGACCGGCCGGGATACGGCTGAAAGTTGTTCGGGGATTCAATCGTTTAAATGCTTAATGGTTCGCGCACCTTGATGGCGGGTTGGCGGCTGCGCGTTGCGTTTGGTGCGATTGCCGCGGTTTTGTTGTTCCCGGCGCTTGCGACGGCACAAGAAGCGGGCGTGCCGATCCCGGGCGCAACCGGCATCCGTCCGCCACCTGCGCCCGAACCGACGACGCCTGTCGACAACGCGATACAGTCCACGCCCTTGTCCAATCAAGGGCTCCCGACAACGACAGCGCCCGAAATGTTCGAAATTCAGGCAATCGACGTTGCGGGCGTCACGATCTTGCGCGCGGGCGAAGTCGAAAAGATCGTTTACCCGTTCCTGGGGCCGGGCAAGTCTTCTGCCGATGTGGAAGGCGCACGGAAGGCGTTGCAGGACGCCTATACAGAGCGTGGCTTCGAAGCGGTGATCGTGGAAACACCACCGCAAATCGACACCGCCTTTGCGCAGGGGCTGGTTCAGATCAAAGTCAACGAAACCCCGATCGGGGCGGTTGAAGTGACCGGTTCGAAATACCATTCGGCCAAGGCCGTTGCGCGCGCCATCCCCTCGCTAGAGACGGGCAAACCGATCGACTTCAAGGCATTGCAGGCGGAAATTTCTGCGGCGAACCGCTTTCCCGACCGGACGATCACGCCGCGCTTCAAGGCCGGAGCCGTACCAGGGACGATCGACGCCGAATTGCGCGTTCGGGGCTCGTTACCGTTCCACGCCTCGCTTGAGTTGAACAACGATAACAGCGCCAATACCACGCCGCTGCGCCTGTCGGGTTCGGTCCGCTACACGAACTTGTGGGGCGTCGGCCATACGATCACGGTGGGGGGCGTCGTCGCGCCGCAAAATACCGATGATAGCGAAGTCATCTCGGCCTCATACTCGGCACCGATCATCGGTTCGCCATGGACATTGCTTGCGTTCGGCTATCGTTCGAACAGCAATATCGCAGCGCTTGGCGGTACCAATGTCCTGGGCAATGGCTATCAAATCGGGACCCGGGCGATCTACCGGCTGCCGACCGACAAGGCCTATCACGCCTTCAGCATCGGGGCGGATTACAAGAATTTCGAACAGGATATTGTCTTTCAAGACACTGTTTTCAGCTCGCCCATAGAATATATCCCGGTGGTTTTCGGCTATACCTTTTCGAAGGCGACCCAGACCGAACAGATCGATGTCAATCTTAATGCGACGCTGGGCCTGCGCGTGTTGAAGCAGGAGCGGTGCCGCGATCCGCTCAACATCCTCGAGTGCGATATCGTCGGCGGCTTTCGCAGCAGGGACGTCGACAGCACCGAGAATTTTACCCACATCAATTTCGATGCCAGTTATACGCTGGGGTTCAAAGGCGATTGGGTTGTCGTGGCGAAGGCATCTGGCCAATATGCCGATGCGCACCTTGTCACCAACGAACAATTCGCCTTGGGCGGCGTGTCTACGGTGCGCGGATATTTCCAGTCGGAAATTGTTGGCGATGTCGGCATTGGCGGCTCGGTTGAACTTCGCACGCCGTCCTTTGCAACCGCAATCGGATCGTTCGTCGATGACCTGCGGCTCTTCGGATTTGCCGAGGGCGGGCATACGCGGATCATCGACCCGCTGCTCGACCAAAAATCCAAATTCGAGATCGGCAGCGTCGGTGGAGGCGCGCGGATTAAACTTTTCAATCGGCTGACAGGCGAAGTGGCCGTCGGCGTGCCCATCGTGTCGTCTGTCAACGTGCAGAAGGGCGATCCGCGGATCACTTTCAGCGCAAAGGGCGAATTTTGAGATGGTTACGATGATCCTGGGGGACATATCATGACGAAGATAATCGTTTCGATTTTGCTCGCGCTGTTCGCGGTGGTCACCCCTGCGAGCGCATGGTGGAATGCAGACTGGAAATACCGCAAACAGGTAACGATCGATACATCGCCATCGGGCGTGAATATGAGCGGCCCTGTCGGGCGAACCGTCGTTCTGGTGCGGCTGACCCAGGGCAATTTCAGCTTCGACCAGGCTGCCAAGAATGGTGCCGATCTTCGCATCATCGATGGTGACGATAAAACGCCGCTGAAATACCATATCGAAAGCTTCGATGCGGCAACCGGTATGGCCAATGTCTGGGTCGAAGTGCCGCAGCTTAACGGTGGCGAAAAGAAGCAGCTCTGGGTTTATTTTGGCAACGCCAACGCGCCGGTGGGTGATGACGTAAAGGGCAGTTTCGACCCTGATCACATGCTCGTCTACCACTTTGCAGGTGCCGCCGGGCAGCCTGCTGGCGATGCAACCGCCAATGCGAACAATTCGGCATCGCCAGTCGTCAGTGTCAACGATGCCTCTGTCATCGCACGCGGCGCGCGGTTTCCCGGCCAAGGGGCAATTATCGTCAACGAGTCGCCTTCGCTCGCCATGCCTGCGAGCGCGCAATTTACCTTCAGTGCGTGGGTCAAGGCCGACCAGATCGCAGGCGAAGCCGCGCTTCTTGCGCGTGGCCCGATGATCATCGGTCTTGCCGATGGCATCCCGTTTATCGCGATCGGAGGCGCGCGCACGCAAGCAGCACAGCCAGTGACGCAGGCCAGCTGGACGCATATTGCTGTGGTCGCCGACGCAACGACGATCAGGCTCTACGTCAATGGTTCAGAGGCTGGCGCGGCAACTGCGACACTTCCCGCGCTTGCTGGGCCGTTGTCGATCGGCGGGGCGGAGGGACGCCCGTTCACCGGCGAAATGGACGAAGTTCGCTTGTCGAAAACCGCGCGTGCCCCTGCCGTGATCGCTGCAATGGCAAATGCCGAAGGGCGGGCGGCCAAGCTTACGCTGGTGTCCGAAACTGCCGAAGAACAGGGCGGTGACGGCGGTGTCTTGTGGTTCATCATCAGCAAGATCCATACGCTCGACATCGTCATCATCGGGCTGTGCATGTTGCTCCTTGCAGCAGCGATCGCGGTCATGGCGTCCAAAATCAGCTATCTCAACAAGGCCGATCGCGGCAACGCGGTGTTCCTCAAGCGCTTCCGCGAAATGCGCGACGAACTGGTGCCCGTCGATCGGATACCCGGGGTCAGCCCCGAAGAGGCCAAGTATATCAATGATGCACCGCTTGGGCGGCTCTACAAAGAAGGCATCGACGAACTGGCCATCCGCGAACAGGGTTCGAGCCGTGGTCGTGCATTGTCGGGCGAAGCGGTCGAGGCGATGCGCGCGGCGGTCGATGCCGTTGCGACCACCGAAAATCAGAAACTCGACAGCCTGATGGTCGTCCTCACCATCGCGATTTCGGGCGGCCCGTTCATCGGGCTGCTTGGCACTGTCATCGGCGTCATGAGCACGTTCGGCGGCGTGGCGATGGCAGGCGACGTTAATGTGAACGCGATCGCGCCCGGCATCGCAGCGGCGCTTCTCGCCACCATCGCCGGGCTGGCAGCGGCGATCCCGGCGCTGTTCGGGTATAACTATCTCAACGGCCGGATCACGAAACTGTCCGATGATATGCGGGTGTTCGTCGATCGGCTGATCACCCGCCTCGCAGAGATGCAGTCGGATGCGGCAAACACACCGCCGCCGATGTTGATGGCAGCAGAATAAGGAGTTCGATCGATGAAAGCCGGTGGCGGCCGCAAGGCTTATGACGATATCAACATCACGCCGATGCTCGACCTCGCTTATGTCCTGCTCGTCATCTTCATCCTGATGGCAACGGCGAGCGTGCAGGGCATCAAGGTTCAACTGCCCAATGCGTCATCGTCGCAGAGCCTCGTCGAGCCCAAGACGGTGGCGATCACGATCAATGGCGAGGGGCAGATCTTCATGGACGCCTTCCCCGTCACCGTTCCCGAGCTGCAAGCGCAACTTGCCGCGCGCGTTGCCGCCAACCCGCAACTGCCCGTTGTGGTCAAGGGCGATCAGGTGGCGCAATATGGCAAGGTGCTTGAAGTGCTCGACATCTGCCGCACGGTTGGAATCGACAAGCCCGGCCTGGTGACCGGCAAGCCGCAATCGACTTGATCGGGCAGGGTGGGGAGCCGAGCAGGTGGCCGAAACGGGCGACTTCACGCCGGAAGGTGAGAGCGATAAGCGCCAGACGGCGTATATCGTCGCAGGCGCTCTGCTGCTCGCGCTGCTGCTGTGGTTTGTTTACGATCAGCTAACGCAGCCGGTGACGAAAAAGGTCAAAACCGATGAGACCGTGATGGCGGCACCTGACCTGTTGCCTCCCCCTCCGCCGCCTCCCCCGCCTCCGCCCGAGCCACAGGAAAAGCCGCCCGAGCCGACCGAAGCACCGACACCTGAGCCTGCAGAGCCCGCCCCTTCGCCCGATACGCCGGCCCCGATGACGATGAATGCTGCACCTTCGGCAGGGGCCGGATCGCTCGCCGCAGGCGGCGGTGGCGGTATGGGCGGCGGTGGGTCGACAGGAACTTGCCTCAAACCCCCATGTGGCGGTGGCGGCGGTGGCGGGTTCAGCGACGCACTGTATCGCGGCAACCTTGCGCGCGATCTTCAGGACCGCATTCTCGACAATGACAAAGTGAACCGGCTGGCATTCCGGGCGGTATTTGCGATCACGGTGAGTGCTGCCGGGCAAGTGACCAGCGTCCAGCTTTTAAATTCAACCGGCGATGCCAAACGCGATGAGATTTTGCTGGGCATCCTCAAAAGCGCGCGCGGTCTCGAAGCGCCGCCATCGCAGGTCAGATTTCCACAACGGGTGACGGTGACAGGCCGGCGGTCATTCTGAATTTTCACGAACTGTGCCGCTTCGGCGTGACGACGAACCAAAAGGGATTGATGATGACGATGGAAAAAGCGAAACACAGAATGCGCCTCATGGCGTGCAGCGTTCTGATCAGCGTGGCGGCGACCGGCGTTGCGCGAGCACAGAATGTCGCCTCGCCCTTACCCGAAACAAGCGCGGCACCTGCTGCGCCGTCGGAAAGCGCGATGGTCAACCTTGTTCGCATGCTCGTGGCGCAGGGCGTTCTCAAAAAAGAGGCAGGCGATGCGTTGATGGCGCAGGCAGAGGCGGAGGCTGCGCGCGCACGCGGCGCGGCTGCGCCTGTCAGCACGGCGCAGGCTGCGTTGCCCGATGCCGCGCCGGGCACGATCCGCGTGCCGTATATTCCAGAAACCGTACGTAACCAGATTCGCGACGAAATCCGCACCGAGGTGCTGGCGCAGGCAAAAGCCGAAGGCTGGGCCAGTGCCGATCAGGCCGCCCCCGATTGGACCAGACGGATCAGTTTGTTCGGCGATATCCGCGTCAGATCGCAATCGGCGTTTTATTCGGACACGAATTCGCAGCTGATTTTCGATTTTGCGCGGATCAATGCGCAAGGGCCGACCGACCTGACTGCGGTCTCGATTCCGTTTTTGAACACGCGCGAAGATCGCGTCAACCGCACGCGCCTGCGTGGACGGCTGGGCGTCAAAGCTGTCATCGGCGAAGGCGTGAACGCGGTGTTCGCCATTGCCACCGGCGATGATGACAGCCCTGTTTCGACCAACGTCTCGCTGGGCGGCGGTCTGGGCAAGCGCGATGTCTGGCTTGATCAGGCCTATCTGAGCCTGTCCTATGACGATGTGATCAGCGCGAAATTTGGCAGGTCTCCCAACCCTTTTGTTTCGAGCGAAATGCTTTTCGACAATGATCTCCGCTTTGACGGTGTGTCCGCAAGGATCGACGCCGGGTCATTTATAGGAGACGGCGTCACGCTTGCGCTTCGTGGCGGTGCCTTTCCGCTGGACTTCGGCTCGCCCGATTTCCCAAACACGAACAATGTAAAGCAAAAGGCGCCGACCAAATATCTGTTCTCGGGTCAATTTACGGCAGGGGCAGAGGTCGCAGACGGGATAGCGATCAGCGCGAGCGCGGCGTATCACAGCTTCAAAGGCGTCCAGGGGCGCTTCTCCGAACCCTGCGCGCTGTTCCTTGGGGCCACCGAATGTTCGACAGATCCGTCCCGCGTGTTCTTCCCGCAGAAGGGAAATACGCTGTTTGGAATCCGCAACATCATCGCCGATCCAACCAATCCGAATGCCGGCGGCCCGCAGTTGCTCGGTTTGACCTTCGATTATGATATTCTGGACATCAATGGCTCGGTTCGCGTTCCGGTCGATGGCGAGGTGCACGCGTCGCTTGCTGGCAATTATGTTCGGAACCTGGCTTTCAAACGCTCGGACATTTGCAGGTTCGGTGCTGCGGGCGCGCCGCTCAATAACGGCGGGGCCGGGGGCACGACGCCATGCGCGGCCACCGATGCGCAACCATTTGCCGGCGGGCCGACAGGCTATCAAATATCTGCGTCGCTGGGTTACGACACGATCGTCAAACGCGGCCAGTGGCGGGCATTTGCCGGATATCGTTATCTTGAATCCGATGCGGTGCTCGACAGCCTGACCGACAGCAATTTTCACTTGGGCGGCACGAATGCCAAAGGCTATTTTGTTGGCGGAAGGTTCGGCCTGTTCGACAATGTGACCATCGGGGGACGGTGGTTAAGTGCAAACCAGATTTCTGGCGAAGAACCGCTGGCAATCGACGTGTTGCAGATCGATCTTGAAGCAAAATTCTGATCGAGTTGCGTTAATAATTGCAACGTCGGCGCTCCGCATCGGGACAGTTGTTGGCTGTCTTCAAGACTTCAAAAGACTGCAACAATAGCTGTCTACGCCCGCTTCGGTAACCGGATCGTAATGTTTCGATTCGGCGCTTGAGATTGGGCGGGTATCAGTATGCACGGCACGGGGGCTATTTCGGCCGGACACGGCGCGAATCGACAATCGCGCTATTTGCTGGGAAGCAGCATCGCCGCCGTCGCAATGACACTCGGGATCATGCCCGATCCTGCTCAATCACAGCTCGCCAGAATGCGCGCAGCGACTGGGATCGCGCCGGTGGTTGTCGCGCCGCCGACGTCGGTTGCGGTGCGTCCTGTGTCGATGCGCGATGCGCTGGCGCGGTCGATCGAGATTCAGGCGCAGTCGGGCAACATTCGTGACGCTGTCCGCCAAGCCCAATCGGCGGCAATCGCCACGTTGCGCAACCCGCTTTTGCCAACGATCAAGGATGGGTTGACGGGGGTAAACGGCGAAAATGCCGACGCCGGGCTCGATCCGGTCCGGGGGGGCGTGTTTGCCGCGCTCGATCCGACCGGAGTCAATACCTGGCAGGGAGCCGCGCTTCCGACGCAAACCGACAAGGACGGCAAACCGCTGGTCACGATCATCCAGACCGACCCGCGCGCCATCCTGTCGTGGAACCGTTTCGACGTGGGTGCGAACACGACGCTTAATTTCGAACAAAAGGTCAATGGAGTTGGCCAGCCTGGCTGGGTGGCACTTAACCGCGTCGCCAATTCGGTCGCGCCTAGCCGCATATTGGGAACAGTTACGGCCGATGGTACCGTCGCGGTCCTGAATTCGCGCGGGATCATTTTCGAAAAGGGATCGCAGGTCAATCTGCACTCACTGCTGGTGAGCTCGCTCGAGATCGGAAATTTTGCGATCGAAAAAGGCGTGCAGGTTGGCACCACACCGAGCGGCGCGCCGATTACTGTCCCGCAGATTTTTGCGACCAGCATTACCGATCGCAATCTGACCTTTCTTGAGGCCGGGCTGCAAACACCAAGCGTAGCGGCAAACGCGACCGAGCGCGGACAGATCATC
>JANPIQ010000366.1:0-1525 GCA_031425075.1 Sphingomonadales bacterium | reverse complement strand
GGCCGAGGCCCTGCTGCTGGTCCTCGCAGCGGGCTGCCTGCTGTGCCTGTTCAGACGTCAGTGGGCGCTGGCGGGAGTATTGGCGGCAATCGGCACAGCAACTCGTCCAAACGGCGTCGCGCTGATTGCCGCGTGCGCGATTGCGTCATTCTTCGCCATCCGTGATCGGCGTGAATGGCGCTCACTGATCGCTCCCGCGTTGTCCCCCATTGGTTTCATCGGGTTCATGCTGTGGATCGATGCTCACACCGGCGAGCGGGGGGTCTGGTTCCGTGTGCAGACCGAGGCATGGGGTGAGGGCACCAGTTTCGGGTTGACCGCTATCCGGCGGACGCTGAAAGCTTTCACTCACCCACTCACGTCGCCGACCAACACGATCACAGCAGTCAGCGTGGTCACCATGCTGTTGTTGCTGTGGTTCCTCCACAAACATCGTCTTCCCTCGTACTGCAATGCGTATGTAGCCGTGGTGCTGCTTCTGATGCTGCTCCCCAGCACAGTGACCGCCCGCCCCCGCTTCCTCTTCACGGCCTTCCCGTTGCTCATCTCTGCGGCAGTTTGGTTCGAGCGAGACAAGCGAGATTGGTGGCCGTACGTCATTGGCGCGTGCTCGGCCGGCCTCGTCGGCCTGACGGCGTTGTACGGGGTTCTCGGGGCAATTCCTTAGCGTGTAGCCGACCGATATTTCGCCATCACCTGGCTGTGTAGGCCGGCGAGAACACCCCGTGCCGTATCGTCCCATGTCAGCGTCCGAGCCCGGTCCAGAGCAGCCGCGCCCAGTGCCTCACGACGGGCGCCGTCCGTCAAGAGGTCGGCGATCGCGGCACCGAGTCGGTCGAGTGCGACGAGCTCACCGGTCACACCCTGGACGACACTGCTGCGGTGCCCGCTGATGTCGGTGGCCACCGCCGGCGTGCCACAAGCAGCTGCTTCAGTGAGGGTGAGTCCCCACCCTTCAACCAACGATGCGCTCGTCACTAACCACGCCTGCTGATACAGCGGGAGCAACTCTTCATGGCTGAGCTTGCCCGCAATGTGTATCCAGGCGCTCGCCTGATGAGCATCAATCCGCTCCTCCACCAGTTGGCGCGTCGGGCTGTCGCCGACGATGATCAGTTGAAGTTCAGGTACCCGTCGCTTCGCTAGCACCGCCTGATCGATGAGCTCGACCTGTCGCTTGACCGGTGCCAATCGACCAACGCACACGACCGTTGGCAGGTCCGCCTTGCGATGGCCGGGCACGAACCTTTCGTCGACGCCGTTGTTGATGGCGCGCACTCGCTCCGACCGAAAGCCCAGCTCTAAGAGTTCGTCGCGGGTCGCTTCGCTTGGCGTCAACGTCAACATCCGCCGGTACAGCGGTGGTGCCAGGCGTGTTTCCACCGTATGCCCGAGAAGGGCCAGGGGCTTGGGAAGCGATTGATCCCACATCGGGCCATGGACATGATGCAGAAACGTGACGCACGGCTTGCGCGACCACAGCGGAGTCAGCCATGGCAGCCCGTTCCACACCTCGACCAGCGCG
>JANPIQ010000365.1:0-5720 GCA_031425075.1 Sphingomonadales bacterium | reverse complement strand
ATTTGTAATCAGGGGGTCACGAGTTCGAATCTTGTAGCCGGCACCAATTCCCAAACCCGGCAATCAGACATCATCATGAAGACGAACCACATTCGCGCGGTCTAGGTGTGATTCAAGCTCGTCTGGATGAATGAACGTCTCGGAAAACCACGGGTAGTCGTGAGGATCAAAACACTCGCGCAGCCACTCGACAGTCTGGCGCAGAAACGGACTATTTTTCAAGCTTGCGTCGTACGACAGCCACAGATCGAACTTCAGTTGAAAGGCAATTTCGATCGGCCGCACTCGCCGCGTGATTGCCCTAACATATGTGGGCAGCGCCCCAATCCCGGCGCCGTCCGCCACTGCGCGATACAAAGAATGACTGGTGTTTACCGTAATCTGTGACAGTTGAGATGCCGCCGTTTCTCCTAAGAACAGCGAAGCCATATCCTTGCGAAGTCCCGGAGCTTCATGGAGGATAAATCGATGGTTCTGCGCCTCATCGAACGACGCAGGCGTGCCAAAAGAGTCGATATAGGCATCCGCTGCGTAAAGCATGAAATGCACAGACGCGATCCGGCTCACAATTCGGTCGACCCCTGTCGGGCGCACGAAACCCAAGCTGACATGGTTGCTGTTCGAATGGACACGGTCCTGATCTATTTCATTCAGTAACGAAAGGTTGTATCCTGGTGTTCGCGATTGCAACTGCGGAAGCCTGCGGGTCAGCCAAAATTCGCCGATCCCCTCTGAACAACAGATGCGAATCTCACGGATACGTTTCATTCCAAAATCATGATCATCATCGCGATTGGTTGCCGCAGCTTCCATCAATGCAGCAGCCCTAACGATTTGCTCGGCGACTTCTGACATCGCGGAGCCCGAATACCCACGCCTGAACAGCGTTTCGCCGATTCTGGTTTCGATCCTTTCAATCTGGGCGCGAACCGTGTTCACCGAAAGCCGCATTTCGCGTGCAGTCGCCCGAAGGCTTCCGCTCAACGCAACCGCGCGGACCAAGCGATAATCATCCCATTGAAGCTTTTCGAGAATTCGGTGTTCAAGCCGATGAACACCCCGTTCGGGTTTTTGGATCATCGGCGAACCATGTGGCGATCCTATCAAGACGTGCTCCGGTATCATGCCGAAACGCTAATTGAAATGAAAGAGGGCAGCAATGGAACAGCCGATAAGCAACGGGAAACATGATGCATTTCGGACCATTGGGTTTTCGGACAAGGTCCGCCGCTGTCTTGACCGCGCGAAACTATCGGGCCTAACCCTCGAAACCGCTGGATCGGCCGAGCTTTCCGATCTGACCGACGCGGCAAGGCGCGAAATGACCTTGGCCGATCAGCACATAATCGATGCACTTCGCCAGAAAAACCCTGACATCCTGCGTGTTGTGGTTCGCACGATACCCGAAAGGGCCATTCTCGGGCTGTTTGCGTACCTCCCGATGAATGCTGAGGGGGTAAGTGCTCTTGTCGGCGGGCGATTTTCTGGGCTGTCTCCAAAGCCCGACTGGATCACCCGGCAAGATGAAGCGCCTGAGGCAATTTATCTGTGGTTGGTCTATCTTCCCAACGCGCTCGCACAATCGATCGGCGTGATCGCGAAAGCGTTCGATGATCTTGTGCCCGAAAGTTGCCCGGTGTTTTCAAAGGCTGTCAATGAGCATGCGGAGCGGCTAAATCATTCTATGGGTTTCATGCCAGCCCGTGAAGTGTATCCAGGCGCTGATCCGACACTCCTGGTAATTTTTCCCCAGCGCGATCTTCCAAAACGCCAGCGTTCGGATCCTTACGCGATTGCGATTGCCCGTTCGTTCGAAGATATGTTCAAGGTGCTGTCGATCCGTTCCGCGACGTATCTTGCGGAACAGTTTTGCTATTTTAACGAGGAGTTTGATGGCAACGATTTTTGCGCAACGCATCTTTTGGGGCATGTCGATGGCGATCCGGCAGGCTGCATCAGGGTGCGGTTCTTCGCAGATTTTGCCAAAATAGAGCGGCTTGCGGTGCGTACTGAATATCGTAATAGCAAGCTGGCGTTTGCCCTGGCGAGGCGAGCCGTGGAACATTGTCGATCGAAAGGATATCGCACGATTTACGGGCACAGTCGCCTCGATCTTGTGCGGTTCTGGCGCGTTTTCGGATTCCAGGACATGAGCCGCGATGAATTTTCGTTCGCCAATATTCGGTATCGCGAACTTGTGCTGCACACAGAGCCAATGCCCGATGCAATAGGGCTGAACTGTGGGCCGATGGTCATCATCCGGCCCGAGGGACAATGGGACCAACCCGGCCCTCTCGATATCTCCGCAAGCGAGAACGACCCCAGACGCCGATCGATGATCGGGGGTAGAATTCGAACGGTCAACAACACTGACGCAAGGGCGTGATCGAGGTAGTCGGCCAGATTGCGCAGGATCTGTCCAAGGAATCCCTGCTTTTTGCTGCGGCGTTATTCTGTGTGATCGGTGCCGAGGATTTCGCGTTCGATCTTATCTGGATCATCAACGCAGCACGGAACATGCGGACGCGGCATCGTTCGCGGGGCAGTGCCATTACCAATCCTGTGAGGACGCAGTTTGCGATCCTTGTTCCGGTGTGGGATGAAGGGCAAGTCATCGGCTCGATGATCGATCGTGCAGTGGCGTCCTATGGTCGTAAGGAATTTACGATCTTCGTCGGCGCCTATCCCAACGATCCGGCAACATTGGATGTACTTCGCGACTTTGATGATCGGCGTGTGGTGCCGGTGCTGAATTCAAGAAACGGACCGACGAGCAAAGGAGATGCGCTCAACACGGCGTGGCAGGGCATGGTCATACACGAAATGCAAAGCGGCACGCGGTTCGATTTTATCGTCCTCCACGACGCAGAAGATGAAATCAGCGCGGGCGAGCCTGACGTTTTTGCGGAACACGGCCAGCAATTTGAGTTTATGCAAATTCCGGTAGTGCCAGTTGCTGTCGGTTCAAGTCGATGGATAGCGGGCCATTACTGTGATGAATTTGCCGAAGCGCATCTCAAATCGCTTGTCGTTCGTCAGATCCTTGATGTGTCTATTCCGAGCGCTGGCGTTGGAACGGCGATCGGGCGTGTGC
The DNA here is from genome assembly GCA_031425075.1 of Sphingomonadales bacterium. Taxonomy (GTDB): domain Bacteria; phylum Pseudomonadota; class Alphaproteobacteria; order Sphingomonadales; family Sphingomonadaceae; genus Aquisediminimonas. The sequence goes on along the minus strand of JANPIQ010000365.1, from coordinate 2,626 downwards.
TTCTCGACCGGATTGCCGAGGTGCGGGGCGGCCTGCCATTTTCGCCAGACTCATTGACCGAAGATTATGAGCTGGGTCTGCTGGCGGGCGACCTGGGAGCATCGGCTGCCTTCTTAAGGGTTGTAAATCCAGCAGATGGCAGCCTTGTATGCGTCCGATCGCGGTTTCCCGAGACACTTTCCACTTCGGTTCGCCAAAAAGCGCGATGGATCGCCGGCATCGCATTTGCTGGCTGGGACAGAATAGGCTGGACCGCTGCGCCAATGGAAATTTGGGTGCGGTGGCGAGATAGACGCGCCCTTTTCGAAGCTGCTGCGCTTGTTGCAGGCTATGGCGGCGCATTTTTCGCGGCTTGCGCACTGGTGTTGGCGAACGATGTCGGTGCGGGCTTGCAGGACGATATGAGCAGGCACTTGCTGGCAGGCGCATCGGTATTCATGCTGTGGCGCCTGGCCGTTAGGGTCGGCTGCACGGCCCATGTCTATGGGTGGCGCGAAGGTATGCGTGCGTTGCCCCGAGTGGTCATTTCTAATCTGATCGCGGTTCTTGCAACGGTGCGGGCGATCCGCATTTACTGGCGAATGCGAACCACGGGTCGCATCATTTGGGATAAGACGCAGCACGATTTCACTATCCGCGCAGCGTCCTAAGTGCGGGCCTTTCGAACTTTTATTGTGGTGACGATGGTGTGGGCTGGGGGGCGGGCGCTTGTTGTTGGCTATCAAAGCTTAAACGGTCTGTCCGAACAGCTTTCTTCAATTCCAGCGGTGCCTGCGGAAACGGCACACGCTACGAACAAAGCGATCCCACTCGCAGGTGACCCGAACGTGCGCAAGGCCTCCGTCAGGACCGCCAATTTTGGCGCCCCGAAGCAACACCAGACGCTCGTTCGCGCGCGGCCAATTTCCGTCGCCGCCGAATCTCCCGATCTCTCCACATCAGAGGTTGGCGACCCGAAGGTCATTTTGATCTGGGATGGCAAGTCTGAAACCAGCGACAGCATAATTACGGCGTCACCCAATCTGCCGCGCGGCCGTCAATCGAGCGACCGACGCCTATTCAATGCCTCGGGCTATATCTTCTTGCGCGGCGTTAGCCAGCAGGCCGGACTGTCTGGAAATCCTTCGCTTGGCGGCAGCCAGATGGCGGTTTTCGTCGATGGACCCGTCGTTGCGCAAGTGGCTGGAATTGCCCTTCGTCCGTTTGCTCGCGTGACGACTGCGGGAAAACGGGTTTCGCTTCAAGAAGCGGCGTTCGGATTATCCGCGGAATTACGCTCAGGGCCGATGGTAGCGCGCGCAGCGGTCGAACGTCGAACTGCCTTGAACGGCATTGGCCGCAATGCATTGTCGGCGCGCGCAACTGCGGGGCTCTACCAGTCAGTTGCGCGGACACCGTTAACCATCTCGGCTTATGGTCAGGTCGGCGTGGTCGGGATCAAGCGCAAAGACGGATTTGTCGAAGGAGAGGTACGGCTGGCCTTAACCGAAGGTCAGAAATTCCGCCGCTTCAAACCGGGCGTCGCGAGCTGGGGTGCAATGCAGCCCCGGGCTTCTCGCGCCGATATAGGCCCGACAGTTGAGATACCTGTGACGTTAGGCAGCACTGGCGTGGCGCTACGAGCCGACTGGCGATTCAGGGTGGTCGGTAATGCGCGACCAGCAAGTGGACCGTCGCTGACGATAGCAACAGATTTCTAAGGCTTTGAATTGAGGGGGTCGTCACGCCCGCCGTCCGCGGTTTTCGGTTCCCCTTGAGATGCATCACACCTAGAACGGCAAAGGCATGTGGCAGCTTTACCTTCCGATCGCGAACCAATCGGTCAACATCATTGCGATCGTCATGCTCGGTGCCGGGGTGGGCGTTTTATCAGGCATGTTCGGGGTAGGCGGGGGATTTTTGACGACGCCATTGCTGATTTTCTACGGTATTCCCCCGACAGTGGCTGTTGCGTCATCCGCGACGCAAGTCACGGGAACCAGCGTTTCTGGATTTCTCGTGCATTGGCAGCGCGGATCGGTCGATGCACCAATGGGGCTTTTCCTAGCAGGAGGCGGCATTGTTGGAACAGGCGCGGGAGCCTTTCTGTTCGGCTGGCTGCAATCAGTAGGGCAAATCGATACGGCGATCTCGGTACTGTATCTCGTCTTGCTCGGCTCGATAGGCTCTCTGATGGCGCGCGATGCGATACGAACGATCCAAAGCAAACGAGACGGGTCTGCGACAAACGAACGTAAAAGCCCCCACAATCCGTTGATCGCCAATCTGCCGTTGCGGAAGCGTTTTTACAAATCGGGTGTGTATCTTTCCCCCATCGCGCCTGCGGCGCTGGGGTTTGTCGGCGGGGTGCTTACAGTGTTGCTGGGGGTGGGCGGTGGCTTTATCATGGTCCCGGCAATGATTTATTTGCTGGGGATGACTGCACGCGTTGTGGTGGGAACCTCGCTGCTCCAGATCCTCATTGTCACCGCTGCAACAACGATGGTTCACGCGTTAACGACACAGGCTGTAGATATCGTTCTTGCAGGATTGCTACTTGTTGGCGGCGTCGTAGGCGCACAGGTGGGAGCGCGCATCGCGCTAGGGCTGCCGCCCGAACGGCTTCGCCTCTTACTGGCGATCATCG
>JANPIQ010000364.1:0-2232 GCA_031425075.1 Sphingomonadales bacterium | reverse complement strand
TGCAGATCACGGCCTTCCCCACCACGTGACGCCCGGCGAGCTGATCGAATGCCGCGCGCCAGTCGTCGAGCCGATATTCGCCATGAACATGCGGGCGCAAGCTGCCGTCTGCGACCAGTGCATCGATCGCCGCAAGATTCTCGACCCCGCGTTCAGGAAACTGCCGCCCATATTCGCCTGCGCGGACTCCGACGACCGAAAATCCCTTGATCAGCGGCATGTTGACCGAAACACTCGGGATGCGGCCTGAAGTAAAACCGAGCACCAGCAGCCGTCCATCGAACGCGATGCAGCGCGTCGATTCATCGAACTGATCGCCGCCAACCGGATCGCAGATCACATCGGCCCCGCGCCCGCCCGTCAGCGCCTTGACCTGATCGCGAAACCCCGGTGCGCTGTCGATGACGGCATCGGGCGCGAACAGCCGCGTGATCGCCGCGCGTTTCTCGGCGCTCGCACTCGTCGCAATCACCTTGGCACCAAGATGCTGCGCCAGATCGACGCAGGCAAGACCCACGCCGCCCGCCGCGCCATGCACCAGCACCCATTCCCCGGGCTGCAACTGCGCGCGCCGGACCAGCGACACCCAAGCCGTGAGATACGTCGCGCGATATGACGCCGCCTCTCCCCAGCCGAGCGATGCGGGTTTGGGCCGCAATGTGGATGCCTCGACACAGATCGCCTCAGCCATCGCGCCGAAGCGCACGCCGCCAACCACCTCGTTGCCAATCATCGCCGGATCAACACCCTCCCCCACAACCTCGACGACGCCCGCAAACTCGCTCCCCGGTGTGAACGGCAGATCGGGTTTGAGCTGATACTTCCCCTGCGTCATCAGCAAATCGGGAAAGTTCACCGCCGCCGTCTCGATGCGCACCCGGGCCTCTCCGGGGGCTGGTTGGGGAACTGTCACCGATTGAATGGCACAACCGCCATAGTCATCCGACAGTGCAGAAATGACGAGCGCGCGCATGGTGTCTGGCATCCCTAGGGTGTGGCGCAAATCACGAGCAAGGCAAACCCTAAAACACCTCCCCATTATGGGGAGGGGGACCGACGCGCGAAGACGCGTTGGTGGAGGGGTATTGTGCCGCGACTAACCCCTCCACCATCCTTCGGATGGTCCCCCTCCCCGTAACGGGGAGGTATTGTCCGCGTCCACCCGATTGCGTAACATCATGTAAATTCTGAGGAGAATGCCATGAAAATTCACGCACTCGCGGTCTTGTCGCTGCTCGCTGCAGCGCCAGCCTTTGCTCACAATGGCGAAGACCATTCGGCGCACACCAAGACCGCCGCGCCGATGGTCGCAGCGCTTGCCGATCCGGCGCGCCCCGAAAGCCAGCGCGCGCAGGACGCCAGACGCTCCCCCGAAAAGCTCATTGCCTTCGCCAACCTCGCGCCAGGGCAGACCGTCGTCGATTACGTGATGGGCGGTGGGTATTGGTCGCATATCATCGCAGGCGTTGTTGGGCCGACCGGCAAGGTTTATGGCTTCCAACCGACGGAATTCGTCGCGTATCGCGCGGCCTATGGCACCGAGCAGGATGACGTGGCCAAAGCGCGCACCAATGTGATGCCGGTGCGTTCGCCCTTTGCAGCCCCCGCGATCCCCGGGCAGGTCGATGCGATCATCACAGTGCAGAATTACCACGATCTCTATCTCAAGCCCTTCCCCGCCGACACCGGACCCAAGGCGCGCGCGGCGCTGTTCGCGATGCTCAAGCCCGGCGGCACGCTGGTGATCGTCGATCACACCGCCAAGGCGGGCAGCGATATCGGCGTGGCCGACAGCCTCCACCGCATCGACCCCGCGATCGTCCGTAAGGAACTCGAGTCCGCAGGCTTCGTCTTCGACGGCGAACTTGACGCGTGGCGCAACGCATCCGACCCGATGACCGCCAGCGCATTCGATGCGGCAATCCGCGGCAAGACAGACCAGTTCGCCTATCGGTTCAAAAAGCCGAAATAGCGGGCTATCATCGCTGAAGCCACGCGTTGCCTCGCAAAACCTGCTTTTGTTGCAGGAATATGCGTTGGCGCCGGCGATGCAACGCGCGCCGCAGTAGTCGTTCGGGCGACCTCCAGCGCGGCCCAATTCGGTAGGACGAATGCATGACAGTGTTTACGATTTCGACGATCGACGATTTCATCGATACCAGCGACCGGCTGGGGGGCGCTGACAGCGAAGAGACGATACGTTTTTGGTCAGATTTCGAATATCGACCCGAA
>JANPIQ010000363.1:0-2370 GCA_031425075.1 Sphingomonadales bacterium | reverse complement strand
CCATTGCGCTGTCATATTCGGGGATCAGCCCCGAGGGTTGCGACGGGCCTTCAAAGCCAGGTGTCAGCGCGAAGGGCGATTTAAGCAGGCCGATGATCTTAGGGCTTTTGGCCGCCGCCTTCATCGTTTCGGTGAGGCTGGCTATTGTGCCACCCGAAGCGCCGCCCTGCATCTTGATCACGCGGCATTTGACGCGTGGCGCAGGCGCACCATGGCGCTTGATGGCCTCTTGCTGAAGGAACCAGACGCCAAGATCGAACGGGATCGAATCGAACCCTGCTGAAAACATGATCCGCGCGCCAGTGGCCTTGGCGGTGGCATCATGCGCGTCGATCATCTCGCGCATCCATGCCGGTTCGCCGCACAGATCGGTATAATCGGTCCCGGTCGCGGCGCATGCGGCGACGAGCTTGGCACCATAAAGCTGATACGGCCCGACGGTTGTCAGCACGACACGGGTGCGGTTGCACATTGCCTCGAGTCCTGCGCTGTCATCCGAATCGACCGCGACCAACGGCGCGTCGGCAGGCGCGCCGATCAAATCGCGCACCTCGGCGAGTTTGGTGAGACTGCGGCCGCCCATTGCCCAGCGCGTGATGCCGCGCTGGTTGAGATATTCGGCGACCAGCCGGCCGGTGAATCCGCTCGCGCCATAAACGATGATGTCGAACTCGCGGGACATTGGGTGCTCTCCTTGGGTGTTGTGTTAGTCATGCCGCGTCGATTTGGGCGAGTCCAATGACTTTGCCAAAAATGGCGGAAGTCTCACGGAGTTGAGGGTTAAATAGGGGGTCTTGATCCTCCCCGGAACGGGGAGGGGGACCAGCGCGCGCAGACGCGATGGTGGAGGGGCTGGTTTGACGTGCGTGACGATGTTTGGGGTTCCTCCTCCAGCCGGCCGCTCCACCACTTCGTGGTTCCCCTTCCCGTTCCGGGGAGGATCGGTGCGTTGCCGCCCCAAAACCGCAGATTGCTGACAAAGTTGAGACTTAGGCAGGGGGGAATTCGCCAACCGCGACGCGGCGCCAAACCGAACAAACCGGACCCAGAATCGGGTGCCGCGTGTTCGCTTTGTCCGGTTTGCGGCGGGTCGCATCGGTGACAGGGCAGTGGCGCTACGGCCTTCGGTTTTGCAACGAACGCGCAGTGTGTCATGCGCCCATTCTGTCACGGTGGCATGCCTCTAGGACATGGGCGATTGCGGTCGTGTAGGACAAATCGGCCGCCCCTCGCGTTTGACACCGGCGGCCCGAACTCCTATAGCGACCGCATCCACTTTCCCGAGACATGGCCTGTTTGCGCGACTGGCCGAACGAAATGGGGGATGCGGACCATCGAAACGCGTTGAAGCTGCCTGATCCAGCCATGGATTTGCGCGGCTTTTTCGGCGTCTGCCGCGCTCCGATTTTTGATATGGGCCTGCACACGGCCCAAGAGGAAGGCATTTTTTCCATGGCATTTTCTCCCGCGATTAACCCGCAATCGGCATCGGCACAGCGCCGCCGGATTCGCAAGGTGTTCGGCAACATCCACGAAGTGACGCAGATGCCCGATCTGATCCAGGTCCAGCGCGAATCGTACGAGCAGTTCTTGCGGTCGAATGTTGCGACAGGTTATGTTTCGGGGCTTGAAAAAACGCTGCGCAGCGTGTTCCCGATCCGCGATTTTGCCGGGACTGCCGAACTCGATTTTGTTCATTACGAACTCGAAGACCCCAAGTTCGATACAGAAGAATGCCGCCAGCGCGGGATCACCTATGCTGCGCCGATGAAGGTCACGTTGCGGCTGATCGTGTTCGAGGTCGATAGCGAAACCGAAACGCGGTCAGTGCTCGATATCAAGGAGCAGGACGTGTACATGGGCGATATGCCGCTCATGACCGAGAATGGCACCTTCATCATCAACGGCACTGAGCGGGTGATCGTATCGCAGATGCACCGGTCGCCAGGCGTGCTGTTCGACCATGATCGCGGCAAGACACACGCCAGCGGCAAATATCTGTTCGCTGCGCGTGTGATCCCGTATCGCGGGTCGTGGCTCGATTTCGAATTCGACGCCAAGGACATCGTCAACGTCCGCATCGATCGCAAGCGCAAGCTGCCGGTGACGGCATTGCTCCAGTCGCTTGGAAACGCGACGCTCAAGGTGGCGATGAAGAAGGATTCAAAGGGCAGTTTTGCTGTTGGCGATCATGTCCGCATCGGCACCTCGTTGATGTGCAAAGTCGTCGACGTTCGCGATGATTATGTCACGATCAAGGATCCCACCGGGCCGCTCAATTCGCACAGCAATGTGATCGAAAGCGAAGATGGCGAAACGCGCGGCGGCTATACCGTCGTTCGCCAGGGGATGAGCGCCGAGGAGATCCTC
>JANPIQ010000362.1:0-9951 GCA_031425075.1 Sphingomonadales bacterium | reverse complement strand
CACGCAGCGTCTACGGGACATTATCAACAAGGGGCTGACCAATGAAGAATTGCTGCGTGGGGTGCAAACAGCCTACGAACAGGGTTGGGATAAGGTCAAGCTCTACTTTATGATTGGCTTGCCGGGGGAAACCGATGCCGATGCCACTGCATTGTCTGCAGGCGCGGCGGTGCTTGGGGGGCTGTCGAGCTCGCGACTTGATAATGCACTGGTGCGCACCGACAAGGTGGCAGCCAGTGTTAGCGCATCGGCCAATCTGTTCGAAGATGTCGGCATTTATTATGTCAGCGCCGATGTGCTACCGGGGATCGATCCCGCCGTTACCGGAGCAAAGCTCGACGCGGTGATCGCCGAGTTCGTCAAAAACGGCCCTACCGCCGATGAGCTTAACCGCGTGACCACCAGTTCGATTTCGGGGACTATCTCGGGACTTGAATCGGTTGGCGGCTTTGGTGGCAAGGCGACGACGCTGGCCGAAGGCGCACTCTATCGCAATGATCCCGGGGCCTACCGCCGCGATCTGGAAGAGCTGGCAAAGCTAACCCCTGCCAAAGTCCGCGATGTGACCAAGCAATGGCTGTCCCGCCCTGTCTTCACGCTGAAGATCGTTCCCGGCGAACGCGAAAACGGAGAGGGCGATGTTCCGGCTGCGGCATCAAAGGCTGCGCCATTCCCTGAAAGCTATTTCTACGCCGATCCGAAAGGCGAAAAAGCCGTCGCCGCGCGCCTTGGCCCTGACCGGAGCAAGCTGCCCGAAGTCGGCGATTTCCCGAACCTCGATTTCCCCGAAATCGAACGGGCTACTCTCAAGAACGGCATCCCTGTTATTTTTGCCCGGCGCGATGCGGTGCCAAAGGTCCAGGTCTCGATCAGTTTCGATGCCGGCTACACCGCCGATCCCAAGGACGCGCTTGGTATCCAGTCGTTCATGCTCGGGCTGATGGAGGAAGGTACCACAACCCGCAGTTCGGTGCAGATCGCCGAGGAAAGCGAACGGTTGGGCGCGGGCATATCGAAGGGTGCATCGCTTGATCGGACAAGCTTTTCGTTGAGCGCTCTCACGCCGAACCTTGGTGCATCGCTTGGGCTGTTGTCCGACATTGTTCGCAATCCGGCATTTGAACCCAAGGAAGTCGAACGGGTGCGCGCGCAGCAATTGACGGCAATTGCCGCTGAGCTGACCCGACCGGCATCGCTTGCTGCACGCGTTCTCCCCGGCAAGCTGTTCGGCGATGCACATCCTTATGGTATCCCCGGAAGCGGCTTGGGAGACGCCAAAGTCGTCAAGGCCCTGACGCCTGTACAGTTGCGGGCTTTCCACCGTCGCTGGATCCGGTCGGACAATGCGCGGATCATCATCGCAGGCAACACGACGCTGGCGCAGGTGATGCCGATGCTCGAGGATAATTTTGGCAATTGGCCGCAGGATCGAATGGCCCGCCCTGTAAAACCACCGCTCGATGTTGGAACGCCGCCAAAGCCTGCCATTTACTTGATCGACCGCCCCGGATCGCCGCAGTCGATCATTACCGGGGGCCAGGTGCTCGGCGTCAGGGGCCGCGACGATGTAGTGGCATTGCGCGCCGCAAACGACATCCTTGGGGGATCGTTCCTATCGCGCATCAATTTCGATCTGCGCGAAACCAAGGGTTGGTCCTATGGCAGCCGCACCGGCATCGCCAGCCAGGACGGGCCGTTGACCTTCACGGTTTCGGCGCCTGTCCAGACTGACAAGACGGGCGCGTCGATCGCCGCAATCCGCGAGCAGCTTTCGGCGTTTCTGGGTGCCAGGGGAACCACGCCTGCAGAGCTTGAACGCACGCTCAACAACAGCATTCGCGAATTGCCCGGCAGTTTTGAAACTGCAGGCGACGTCCTTGGCGGGATCGCGAATATCGTGAACTTCGGCCGCCCCGACGATTTTTACGAAACCTTGAGCGCAAAATATCGCGCAATGGATGCGGCATCGCTCGACGCTACGGCCCGCGCGCAAATCGACCCGAACCGCATGGTCTGGGTGGTGGTAGGCGATGCAAAAACCGTGCGGCCGCAGCTTGACGGATTGGGGTTGCCCGTGGAAATCGTGCCCGCGCCTGTTGCCGAATGACTCGGCGTCTCGCCCGAATCTTTTAGGAGAGAATAATGTCTGTAGCTGGAACCTATGAGTGCGTGCTCAAATCGCCAATGGGCGATCAGAAATCGACCATGGTCGTCAATCCCGATGGCGATAGCTGGACGGGGACCAATTCGGGCGCGCAAGGCTCGCTCGACATCACGGACGGCAAGGTTGATGGCAACACGATCACCTGGTCAATGGCCATTACCGTGCCGATGCCGATGACGCTGGAAGGCACTGCCACTGTCGATGGCGACGACCTCAATGGGTCGGTTAAGGCGGGCGCATTCGGCAGCTTCCCGCTGACTGGCAAGCGCGTCTGATCATTACAAAGCCCCTCCCGGCAAAGGGAGGGGCTGTGGGTCACGACATCACTGTGGTCACATGCCCCATTTTGCGACCCGGCCTGGCATCGTGCTTGCCGTAAAGGTGTAGCCGGGCGCCGGGTTCGCTCGCAAGAGCGCGCCACTGATTGATATCGTCGCCGATCAGATTGCGCATTTCAGCGCCTTTGCCGACAAGCCGGGTCGATCCCAGCGGCAGTCCGACAATCGCGCGTATGTGGTTTTCAAACTGCGAAGTAACAGCGCCCTCGATCGTCCAGTGTCCCGAATTGTGCACTCTGGGGGCCATTTCATTGAACACCGGACCTTCGATGCCCGCGAAAAACTCGATGGCAAACACGCCGACATAGTCGAGCGTTTCGGCGATCCGGCGGGCGAGCGCACGCGCTGCGGGCACCTGTATGCGAACCGCTTCGCACGCGGGCACAGTCGATGTTGCCAGGATGCCGGCTTTATGGACGTTTTCGGGTGCATCCCAGAATGCGATGCTGCCTGCTTGATCGCGCGCGACAATCAGTGAGAATTCCTGATCGAATGCGACATGCGCTTCAAGGATCAGCGGGGCAGCACTGGCAAGCGATGCCCATGCCGCTTCGGCATCGGCGGAACTGGCGATCCGCGCCTGTCCCTTGCCATCATAGCCAAAGCGCACGGTCTTGAGGATCGCAGGCGCGCCGATCCGCGCCAGTGCAACGTCAAGATCGGCGCGGCTGTTCACATCTGCCCAGTCGGCGGTCCGCCCCCCGCAACTGGCGGCAAAGCGTTTTTCGGCACAGCGGTTCTGCCCTGTGGCGAGCGCTTGGGGCGAAGGGTGCATCGGCACGGCGCGCGCCAGGGCTTCGAGCGGGGCCGGTTCGACATTCTCGAACTCGAACGTCACCACGCTCACGTCGCGCGCAAATGCGGCGAGCGCCGCCTGATCGTCATATGCGCCTTGCACCCATTTGGCCGATACGTCCGCTGCGGGTCCGCTCGACTCAGCGGCATAGATATGGCTGCGATATCCAAGCTGCGCTGCTGCCATGCTGAGCATTCTGCCAAGCTGACCGCCGCCGATGATCCCGATTGTCGATCTCGGTGCCAGTACCACCGGCTGAGCCGTCATTGCGGCCCTGCAGTGACGCTATCGGTCTGCGCCTGTCGCCACGCTGCAAGCCGCAGGGCAAGCGCCGGATCGGATAGTGCCAGGATCGATGCTGCCAGCAACCCCGCGTTGGTGGCCCCCGCATTCCCGATTGCCAGCGTGCCAACAGGGACGCCGCCGGGCATTTGGACAATCGACAACAGGCTGTCCATGCCCTTGAGCGCATGGCTTTCGACAGGAACCCCGAGCACGGGCAAATTGGTCATCGCAGCCGCCATTCCGGGCAAATGTGCGGCTCCGCCAGCACCTGCAATGATGATCTTGATCCCGCGTCCGGCAGCCCCAGTCGCATAGTCGTACAGCCGTTGCGGGGTACGGTGGGCCGAAACCACGCGTGTTTCGTGCGGCACATCCAGCGTTTCGAGCATCTGTGCGGTATGGCGCATCGTCTCCCAATCAGACGTGCTGCCCATGATAATGCCCACAACGGCAGGTTCGGTCATGGTGTGCCCCCGGTTTGCGCCATCGCGAGCCCCACGCCTCTAACGGCGCAAATCCTGGATGGGAAGCGTCCGCTGCGGCTGTTACCGCTCGCTTAGATAATAGCGATCCTTCGCGGTCAGATCGTTGGCAAGGTCATAAACGATGGGCTGCCCGGTGGGAATTTCAAGACCGGTGATGTCATCATCCGAAATGCCCGACAAATGCTTGACCAGTGCGCGAAGCGAATTGCCATGGGCTGAAATGACCACGCGCTTTCCTGCCTTTAGTTCGGGCGCAATCCGTGCTTCCCAATAGGGCAGTACCCGCGCAATCGTGTCCTTGAGGCTCTCGGCTGCAGGCACCGCGATCCCAGCATAGCGGCGATCGGAGGACAGATCATAGGCGCTACCTGCCTCGATCGGCGGCGGCGGCACATCGAAACTGCGCCGCCAGATCTTGACCTGATCGTCGCCATGCCTGGCGGCAGTCTCGGCCTTGTCGAGCCCCGTCAGTCCGCCATAGTGACGCTCGTTGAGCCGCCAGTCCTTTTCAACGGGCAGCCACAGCCGTCCCATCTGCTCGAGTGCCAAGTTGAGCGTCTTGATCGCGCGGCTTTGTAGCGATGTGAAGCAGCAATCGAAATCGAGGCCTTTGTCGTGCATCAACGTCCCTGCCGCGCGAGCTTCGGCAATGCCCTTTTCGGTGACGTCGACATCCCACCATCCCGTGAAGCGGTTTTCGAGATTCCATGTCGATTGGCCGTGACGGATAAGGACGAGGGTTGGCATGGGGGCTCCTGTGATGTTCAGATGCGCTTAGCGGGAGCAACGCAGGCTGGAAAGGCTCAGCGCGGCACAGGGGGAGCGCAGGTGATCGTCTGCCCATCGCGCTCGATCATCACGTCGCGGCCTTTGAACGCGATAACCAGATCGCCGAAGCCGAAGCGCTTGTCCCCGCCGTCGATTGGCGAAAGCCGCACAGGCGAAATTTCGGGAGGCGCGGACAGTGTTCCATCGGGGTTGATCGAAAATACCATCAGTCCCTGCAATTCCGGACATGTCACCAGCCACGCATTGACGGCGGTCCGTGCGGTCGGATTGGGCCGGGAATAGGGTCTCCAGCCGTACACGGCCAAAAGCCAAGCTGCGACCGCGATTGCAGCGGTGAACAGCAAAAGCTCAGCCCAGAACCGCGCGTTCATCCAAGCAGATTTTGCTTTGCCCATCATGGTTTGCGCAGGCGGTGGATGAAGCGCCGTCAACGCAGGCCGCACCAGCGCGTCGATCTTTGCCTGATCGCCGTCGAGCGGGTGAAGCCGCCACCCGTCATGATCCATCGCCCATGTTTGCGCACTCGGGTCGATTATCAATCTCAGATCGCCGATCATTATTGTCAGGCGGCCATCATCGGCAAAATGCGCACCGCTTTTCCATAACCCGAACGGGCAGGTGTCTAACAGTAACGCGCCCGTAATGTCATCGTAGACCAAATAGCAATCCACAGGCTGCATTTCATGAACATCGCGCGGATCGAAATCGATGCGACGCACAAGGACCAATCCTCCGCCGGGGCCGTCTTCACGGATGTCGCCAGTGTTCAAACGGATCGGATCTCCGCTTATCGGCATGGTTGCTGACATCGCGCACCCCCTTGCAGGAAACAGATAGCTGCGTAGAGCATTCGCATGACCTTCGCACTGACCGGTTTCGATCTGGCTGCTTTTGTTGCTGCGACGCTGGCCGAAGACTTGGGGCCATCGGGCCGCGATGTGACTTCGGAAAGCGTGATTCCTGCAACGGCGCAATTCGAAGGCGTGATGGACAGCCGCGACCCGATCGTTGTGGCCGGGCTTCCGATCGCGGCGGCCTTTTTCCATCTTCTCGATCCGGTCGTGTCAGTCGAAATATTGGTTGAAGATGGCAGCAAGGTTCCTGCCGGCGCAGATCTCATGCGGATATCGGGCAGCGCGCGCGCAATGTTGACCGCTGAACGTTCGGCGCTCAACACCGTCCAGCACCTCTCGGGTATCGCAACGATGACGCGCGCCTATGTCGATGCGATCGCCGGAACCGGCTGTATCCTGCTCGATACCCGCAAGACGATCCCCGGGCTCCGCCTGCTCGAAAAATATGCCACGCGGATGGGCGGCGCGCAAAACCACCGTATGGGGCTTTGGGATGCAGCGATGATCAAGGACAATCATGTCGCGGTCGCAGGCGGGGTGGGCGAAGCGGTGCGACGCGCACGCGATGCCGGTGTCACATCGATCATCCTTGAGGTTGACCGGATCGACCAGATCGAGCCGGGGCTTGCCGCAGGGGCTAGTCATTTGCTGCTCGATAACATGGATGTGACGATGCTGCGTGAGGCCGTGGCGCAAGTTGCAGGCCGTGTGCCAACCGAAGCGAGCGGCGGGATTACGCTCGAAACGATCCGTGGCAAGGCTGAAGCCGGCGTCACCTTTATTTCGGTCGGGCGGCTTACCCAATCGGCACCAGCGGCCGATATCGGACTTGACTTTGTGATAAGTTCCTAGAATGTTCCACGTGAAACATTTACATGGGGAGGGTGGCATGACCAAGCGTTGCCAACAGGTTCTGGCTATGGCGGCCATGCTGCTTGCAAGCCCAGTATTGGCGCAGAACCAGTGCCGCATTCCCGATAGCGTACCTCCGGCGCGCGCCGTATTGCCGCCGCCGGGCAGCGCGGTAATCGCGCCAAAAACCGGACACATCCTCGCGCTGTCATGGTCGCCGCAATACTGCAAGGAGAATGGCGATGATAAACGCGCCGCGTCGCAATGCCGCGACCAGAAGTTCGGGTTCATTCTTCACGGCTTGTGGGCCGATGGGGTAGGGCGGAATAATCCTGTTTGGTGCAAGAAGGTGGGCACAGTGCCCGATGCGGTGCTCAAGCGGAATTTTTGTGCCACGCCATCGTTCGGACTGATGCGGCATGAATGGGCAAAGCATGGCAGCTGTATCGAAGCCGATCCCGAGCGCTATTTTCGCGCGGGCAACACCTTGTTTTCAGCGATTAGGTTCCCCGACATGATGGCGCTGTCGCGATCGCCGATTTCGGTCGGCGCATTTAAAACAGCGCTGGTTGCGGCGAACCCTGGCATGGCCGCCAATATGTTCAGGGTACAGCTAACACCGCTCAACTGGCTCGAAGAGGTGCGCGTCTGCCTCAGCCCCAGTTACCACCCCAGGCCGTGCCCGAGCGATATCGGCGGTTCGGACGATGATTCGAACATGAAAATCTGGCGCAGCGGGGGATAGCGCTTACCCGTCGATCGTCACCGTTCCTGGGTGATGCGTGTCGAGGTAGCGCTTGATGATCTTTAGGTTGCGCGTGTTCGACCGAAAGAAGAAATCGGGCACCGCGCCGATCAGTGGGACGGCACCCAGCAGCGCATCGATCCCGATATTGCCCGCCATTCTGATCATCGCCGTTTTGGGCATTCCCAGATTGCGCGATTCCCACGCCAGGTAGCTGCCCATTGCCGCTGCGATCATGCTGCCGCCTACTGGAAGCACGCCCAGGATCACATCGAGCCCGACTCGCTGGTTGGTGCCCGGTATCGTGAATAGCCCCTCCAATATGCGTTCCAGTGCCTCAATTCGGCGACGCACCGACGCAGGATCTGTGCCGGTCAGGTTGGCATCGAAATTCATCGGGCGGGTCGTTTCGGTTGGCATCGTCAAGGCTCCTTGGCCATCGATGTAGGAACCCTGTTCGTCGCTTTCCAGTTCTCGGCTTTCCGATCCCGGTTCCCGGCCCCCCATTCACCGCCTCTCCCGCAAGTGGTGGAGCGGATGTGTGGCAAACGCACTCGGCCGCCACCCCGTAAGCTGCGGTTTGACCAGCGACCAGCGCAGCGGCTGCATCAGCGGAATGAAAATCTGTTCGGAGGCAAGTGCAGCGTCGGCCTCGGCAATCGCGTCGGCCTTTTCAGCGCTGCTTGTGGCGTCGAGCGCCGCGCGGATAGCGATTTCGGCCTTGTCGCTGCACGGCAACCCGCGCGCGCACGACACGCGCAGCAGATACCACAACGCGGCCGATTGCGGTGCAACCTCATCGATCAATCGCAAGTCGGCGGGATCGCGCGGACCAACCATCCGTGATGTGATACCGATGCGTTTCCAATCGGCAGCTATTGATGCAAATAGCAACTGCATTCCCGGCCCCTGTGGCATCGCAACGCGCAGTTCGGGCAGGTCATCGCCGATCAGTTCGCGGGCGCGCACGCGTCGCGCGTCGATATCGAGCTGGACCCATTCGAGCGCTGCAGGTTGCGCGGCACTGTCGAGCTGCGCAGGAAGAATCGAAACGCTCGCGCGCATGCCTGCCACCCCAAACAGCCGCGCGAGTGCCTGGCGGTCGATTGCCATGGCAAGGGCCCTGCGCACTGCTGGCCGCGATACCGCTTCGCTTCGCGCGTCTGGTGCCAGACCCAGCAATCCATAAGCAGGATCGACCTGAAACTGGTTGGCAGGCGGCTGGGCTGCGCGCGCAAGCGGAAGGGTGGCCAGCGTTCCCCCCGCCACAAGCGCAACCTGATCGGTGACAAAGCGGGCGAGCGCGTTTTCGGCCACATCGGATTGTAGCCGGATATCGTCGCGGTCATCTTCGGGCGGGGCGAGCATCGGATCGCGCACGGTACGCAATCGCGTGATACCATCAAGTGTCGAGTGGACGCGATATGGTCCTGTTCCCAGCGAAGGGCGAACCCGGAAAACCGCCATTTCGGGCTGCGCGAACAATTGCAGCATATCGGCATCGGGGCGTTTCAGCCTGATCTCGATCACTTCGCCAGTCATCGCAATGATCTGGTCGATGCTCGCGAACAGCGGCCGCAACCTGTTTTTGCTTGCAGGTGCAATCGCGGCGCGGATACGCCCGGCGACCTGTTCGGATGTGACTGGCTTGCCATCGGGCCATGTCGTGCGGCGAATCCGGAAAATCAGGCTGAGTCCGTCATCGGTCACGATCCAGCGTTCGGCGAGCGCCGGTTCGACCTGGCCGCCAGCATCGAACGACACCAGCCCCTGCGCTGTGGCGTTAAGCATGAGTGCCGCGCCGCCATCGATCGCGCCGCGATTGGGATCGCTGAGCTTTAACGGTGGTCCGATCAGGCTAGCCGCGATCGGCTTGCTCTGGTCAAGCCGACCGCAGCTTACAACAGCCAGAAAGGTCAGAGCGGCAAGGGGAAGGCGGCGCATTTATCCTTCCTATCGCATGATGCAATTTGCGTCAGCCTGAAACATCGCTCGCGATGCGCGCCGCTGCTGCGCGGAGATCGTCGACGAAGCGGGCATATTCGGCCCGGGCTATCGCCTGATCCTCGATCCGCAGCAAATAGCTTGGGTGGATCGTGACGCGCAACTCGGTGCCATCGGGGAGCAACACCGGCGCTTCGCGTGCGGCCTTGATCGTCACTGTCTTGCCCAACAGGCTGTGCGCGGCGGTTGCGCCGAGCGCCACAACGACATCGGGCCGCACCATCGCGCGTTCCTGATCGATCCACCAGCGACAGGCGGTAATCTCTCCCGCATTGGGCTTTGAATGGATGCGGCGTTTGCCGCGCGGTTCATATTTGAAATGCTTGACCGCATTGGTGACATAGACGTGCGACCGGTCAATTCCGGCTTCGGCAAGCGCGCGGTCGAGCATCTGACCTGCGGGCCCTACGAACGGATGCCCTGCCAGATCCTCCTGATCGCCCGGCTGTTCGCCCACCAGCATCAGCCGGGCATCGACCGGCCCTTCGCCAAAAACCGTCTGCGTGGCGGGTTCCCACAAGTGGCAGCGCTGGCAGTGCATCGCCTCTTCGCGCAGCCGGTCGAGCGAACGATCCGACGCAGCCGACGGGGTCGCAATCATCAAGCGCTCTCTCCCTTGCGCCTGAGCGATCAGTTCTG
>JANPIQ010000361.1:0-2294 GCA_031425075.1 Sphingomonadales bacterium | reverse complement strand
CACAGATATGCCTAGCCCAGACCGCGTCATGGCATGCTGGACATTTATGCTTGTACTACTGAGTGTCGGAACGAGGCTGTCATCAATTTCGGGCAGATATCGCAATTCTTCGGCGTAAATAAAATCAGGAATGTAACCGATCAGAATATGCTGTTTTAGCTCATCCACCGCTTTAGGTTGGGAGTGGGCGTTTAGGTAGTCACCGGACGCATAGAGCCCCAATGAGTAATTCGCGAGCTTCCGTGCGATGAGTGGGCCCTTGACCGGACGCGCAAGCATGACGGCTAAATCTGCCTCCCGCTTCGATGGATTAAGGAATCCATTAGTCGTCACGATCTCCAAATTGATTTCAGGATGGAGCGACCGGAACGATTGCAGATGTTTCGCAACCACCCATGTTGCGAATCCTTCCGATAAACTCAATCTGACTGTGCCCACAAATCTGCTGTGTTCGCCCGTAAGAGCGCTGCCAGCAGCTATAACCGAGCGCTCGACATCCTCGGCGTGCTTTAACAATTCATTGCCGCTGGCGGTTAGCATGTGCCCATTGGGCCCAATCTCGAACAAGCTGGCTTTTAGCTCCGCCGCAAGCCGGTCAATTTTGCGGCCAACGGTGGTAGCATCAACTGACAGGCTTTTGGCGGCCGACGATAATGTGCGTTTGCGTGCTACCGCCAAGAAGAAGCGAAGATCGTCCCATTGCATAATAATAAACATCCTGCAAAAATGCAGGTCATATATGCATTTCTATCTGTATATCTGCAAATAAATTGACGCTATCGATGGTCTCACAAAATTAGGAGAGTGGATAGTGCGGCAGATTGATCACTTTATTTCGGGCGGCGCAGGCGCCGTGGGCGTGCGGTTTGCGGACATAATGGACCCTAACAATGGTGGCGTTCAAGCGCGTGTGGCTTTGGGCGATGCGGCGGTGTTGCAACGTGCGGTCGATGCGGCACTCACGGCGCAACCCGCTTGGGCAATGACCAACCCGCAACGGCGCGCGCGGGTGATGTTCGAGTTCAAACGGCTGGTCGAGGCCAATATGGATGCGCTGGCGCATATGTTGTCTTCAGAGCACGGCAAGGTGATTGCAGACTCGAAAGGTGATATCCAGCGCGGGCTTGAGGTCATCGAATTCTGCTGCGGCATCCCGCATGTGCTGAAAGGCGAATATACCCAAGGCGCAGGCCCGGGCATCGATGTTTACTCGATGCGCCAGCCGATCGGCATCGGTGCCGGCATTACCCCGTTCAACTTCCCTGCCATGATCCCATTGTGGATGAGCGGAGTGGCGATTGCGACCGGCAACGCGTTCATCATCAAGCCAAGCGAGCGCGATCCGAGCGTACCGGTGCGGCTGGCCGAACTGTTCATCGAGGCTGGCTTGCCCGAAGGCATCTGCCAGGTGGTTCACGGCGACAAGGAAATGGTCGATGCCATTCTCGATCACCCTGCGATCGGCGCGGTCAGCTTTGTCGGCTCTTCCGACATCGCGCATTATGTCTACAATCGCGGTGTTGCGAACGGCAAGCGCGTGCAGGCAATGGGCGGGGCGAAGAACCACGGCATCGTCATGCCCGACGCTGACCTCGATCAGGTGGTGAACGATCTGGCAGGCGCGGCCTTTGGTTCGGCGGGCGAGCGATGCATGGCGCTGCCGGTCGTTGTGCCGGTGGGCGATGAAACCGCAGAGCGGCTGAAGGCAAAGCTCATACCAGCAATCGAGGCGTTGCGCGTCGGCATCTCCACCGACGCCGAAGCGCATTATGGTCCAGTGGTGACACAGACACATAAGGAGAAGGTCGAAGGCTGGATACAGACCTGCGTCGACGAAGGCGCAGAACTGGTGGTCGACGGTCGTGGGTTCAAACTACAGGGTCATGAGGAAGGCTTCTTCATTGGACCTACCTTGTTCGACCATGTCACCACCGAGATGGAAAGTTACAAGGAGGAGATCTTCGGACCCGTCCTGCAAATGGTCCGCGCTGCGAACTTCGAGGAGGCCTTGGCGCTGCCCAGCAAGCACCAATATGGCAATGGCGTCGCCATCTTTACACGTAATGGTCATGCGGCACGCGAGTTCGCCGCGCGGGTCAATGTCGGCATGGTCGGTATTAACGTGCCCATCCCGGTGCCCGTCGCCTATCACAGCTTCGGTGGCTGGAAACGCTCTGCGTTCGGCGATACCAACCAGCATGGCATGGAAGGCGTCAAATTCTGGACCAAGATCAAGACGGTGACCGCGCGCTGGCCCGATGGGTCGCCTGATGGCGGCAACGCCTTCGTCATTC
>JANPIQ010000360.1:0-6669 GCA_031425075.1 Sphingomonadales bacterium | reverse complement strand
GACGATCATCCGCTGGACATAGACACCGGGCAAATGGATGCAGTCGGGATCGAGGCTGCCTGTCGGCACCACCTCTTCGACCTCGACGATGCAGACCTTCGCGCACGTCGCGGCGGGCAGGTTGAAATTGCGCGCAGTCTTTCGAAACACGAGATTGCCGCTTTCATCGGCTTTCCACGCTTTCACGATCGCAAGGTCGGCGAAGATGCCCTGTTCGAGGATGTAGTCGCGGCCGCCGAACGTCCTGATTTCCTTGCCCTCGGCCACGGTAGTGCCGACGCCGGTTGCGGTGTAAAAGCCCGGAATGCCCGCCCCGCCTGCGCGCATCCGTTCGGCAAGCGTGCCTTGCGGGCAGAATTCGGTTTCGAGTTCGCCCGCCAGATATTGCCGCTCGAATTCCTTGTTTTCGCCGACATAGGACGAAATCATCTTCTTGATCTGGCGCGTGCGAAGCAGCTTGCCCAGACCTTCGCCGTCGATCCCGGCATTGTTCGAAGCCACCGTCAGCCCCGTCACGCCGGTTTCGACAATTGCATCGATCAACCGCTCGGGGATTCCGCACAATCCAAAGCCGCCCGCCGCAATCAGCATATCGTTGAAAACGACGCCCTCGAGCGCGGACGCTGCGTCGGGATAGAGTTTGTTTGCCATCATGGCCTCCCTTTCCGCCTCGATAACCGCGAGCACGCGGGTTTGCCAAATGCAATTTTCTCGCTAAGACATGCAGAACAGACAAGTGGGGAACGGATGCTGAAACTGATCGCCGCTGCCGTGATGCTGATCGCATCGACCTTTGCCATCGCTCAGCCTGTCGATCCGGTTCGCCTTGGAGGGTATGCCGATGGCCTGATGCGGCAGGCGATGGAACAGAACCAGCTCGCTGGCGCAACGATCGCGGTGGTGCAGGATGGGCGCGTGATCCTGACCAAAGGCTATGGCACTGCGCGGATCGCGCCGCGCGTGGCGGCAACCGACGCCGATACGCTTTTCCAGATCGCCTCGATCTCCAAGACGCCTGTCTATCTCGCGATCATGCAGCTGTCCGAGCGCGCGATGCTCAAGATCGACGATTCCGCCAATGCGCATCTGCCGCGCGCGCTCCATATTCGTGCACAGGGCTATGACCGGCCTATAACGATCCGGCATCTGATGACGCATAGCGCCGGGTTCGAGGATATCGCGCTTGGCCATTTGTTCGTCGAAAAGCCCGAGCGGCTGATGAGCCTGCAAACCTATCTTGCAAAATACCGCCCCAACCGCGTCAATGCGCCGGGGGTGCAGACAAGCTATTCGAACTATGCGCTCGCGCTGCTCGGGGCCATCATCGCGCATGAATCGGGGGTCGATTTCCCGACCTATATGGAAGCAAACATCCTCCGCCCGCTCGGGATGTCGCGCGCGACCTATCGTGAGCCCTATACCGAAGCGATCCGCAAACAACGGGGCCTGCCTGCACCGATGGATAGCGCAGTTGCGACCAACCTGACGCAGCAGCTTGGCGGCGAACCGGGGCAATGGAAAGAACTCGGCCCCGAATGGACGACGATGATCGCGCCAGCAGGTGGCATGCGCGGCTCTGCAAACGACATGGCGGCGTATGCGTTGGCGCTAGCCGATCCGGCGCGGCTTGAGGCGGCTGGTGTGGTCAAGGCTGCGACGCTGGCGCAGATGCTCGATCCCAAGACGGCGCTGCCGGGCATGGTGCGGCTGGGCTTCATCCCTTATTATTTCCAGGGCGGGCGTACAGGATTCGGTCATGGCGGCGCGATGGCGTTCGGGGCGTCGGATATGGTCATTGTGCCCGATCTGAAACTCGGCGTGTTCGTATCGACCAATGGGCGCGGTGGTTTCAGCTTTGCCAATGATCTGGTGCGCCGAATGCTTAAGGATTTCGCCCCGCTGTCCGAACAGTCGCCGGTGCGCACCGCCGAAACCAGGGCGATGGCCCGATCGCTGGCAGGCGCATGGATCCTCAATCGCCGGGCGTGGCATGGCACCGAAGCTGCAATGACGTTGTTCAATTCGGCGCTGACGGTCAAAGCCGAAGCCGATGGCGATCTGATGATCGGCGACTTTGCAAGCCCCGCAGTCCGGTTTGTCCCGATGGGCAATGGCGTCTGGCAATCGCCAGCACGCTACAGCCGCCGGATTGTCGCCAACGATGCCGAGGGACGGCTGACGATCTGGGGCGGGAACGGCACCAATGCCGCAATCCGCGCATCATGGTGGCAAAATGCCCGGATCGTTGTGGGCATTCTGGCGCTGACGCTGATCTTTGCAACACTTGTGGCGGTGCGAACGAGCTGGCGGCTGGTCGCAGGAGACAAGGGCACGCGGTTCGAGGCCTATGCAGCGCGGAGCGCGGGGGCAGCGTCGTTCGCCTGGGCAATCGGGCTTGGCGGCTTCATCACGATATTGCTGTCTGCCATCCCTAATGAAGGGGCCGATCTCTTGTTCAGCTGGCCCGGCCCCATCGAATGGCTTGCGTGGATCGTTGCGCTGGCGGTGCTGCTCACTGCAATAGCGCTGCCCGGCCTCGATATCTGGCGGCGCGTAGGCGAATGGAGCCGCTGGCGGCGGATTAAGCACTCGGCGCTGCTGATCCTGTTCGTGATCGCGGCATTCGTGTGCTGGACGATGGGGCTGGTCGGTTATTCAGGGTTCTAGCGCACGAAGCTTCGATCCGAATAACGGCACCGACAACTGGTCACCGCTCGCAAATCTGCGCGGCCATCCGTCGCTTGCCACGTATGTGACGCTTCCGCTTCCCAAAACACTTGCAGTCTTTGCATCGAGATCGACGACAAGCGCGGTGTTTTCGTCGATCCCGACACCCTTCAGCCGGTGCGCCTTTCGCAATGCCAGTTGAAGCCGGGAAAGCCGCCTGCGTTCGGAAAAATGCTGATCGACGATCGCGCCCGGAAGCAGTCCCAATCCCGAACCAATCACGACGGGTTCAGGCCGCCCATCCTCAACTGCGCAGTCGTTGAGATTGCGGCTGGCCCGCGCCTGCGCCGACACCGATAAAGGATCGCCACAGTAGATCATTTCGCTGCCCATGATCGCAGCCCCGGCGCTCGTGCCGCCGATAACGGCACCTGCCTTTAATCGCGCGCGGACGGTCTTGAGCATCGGCGTGCCGCGCAGCACCCGCATCGTCCGCGCCTGATCGCCGCCTGTGAACCAGATGCCGCCCGCCTGTGCGATCTTGGCAATTTCGATGCGATTGCGACCATTCTTCGCCCAACCCGCCTCATCGATACCTGTTGCTGGATCATCGATTTCGGCCAGCGCAACTGTCACGATGTGGGCGCGCGCCACACCGTAGCGGACCAGATTGGCCGCAAAATCATCCGCAGACGCGTGTGGCTTGCCCGACGCAGACGGCACGATGGCAATAACACCCCCCGCCGCCACCCGGTCGATAAAGGCGCGGTAGATGTCGGCATTCTCCGGCTTCAATCCGCCACCGACGATGACCAGCGACCCCGCCGCAGCGGGCGTGGCCAGCGCCACCGACAGGGCGATGGCGGCCTTCAATAGTGCAGCTTCAATCCAGGCCTGTTCCAGCGCGTCTTGACCAGACGACCGGTGCCCGAACAGCAGATCCACGCATCCATCATATCTTCGCCGCCAAAGCAGATGTTGGTGGTAAAAATGTCATCGGTCGCCACGAATTCGACCAACTCGCCCGTCGCCGATATGACGCTGATGCCGCTTTCGCCGATCGTCGCGACGCAGATATTACCACTCGCCTCGACCGCGAGGCTATCGAAGAATTTGTAACCCGCGGGGCGGTAGAGCGGGATGCCGGGGCCGCCGGGGCCTGCGCTGCCATCGACCTTTCCGGGCGCAATCACGTTGAACGCCATCAGGCGGCAGGTGTAGGTTTCGGCGGCATAAAGCCGCGTGCCATCGGGTGACAGGCCGATGCCATTGGGGTTGTTCGACGGGAAGATGACCTCTTCGATGAAGCTGCCATCGGCCTTTGCATAAAAAATGCCGACAATGTCATGGCAGCGCGTTGCATAATCCTGTTTGCCATGATCGGTGAACCAGAAGCCGCCATGATCGTCGAACACAATGTCATTGGGCCCGCGTAGGATCACGCCGTGATCGCCGGATTTGTAAAGCACCTCGACCGCGCCGGTATCGATGTCGATCCGTTCGATCCGGCCGCCCGAATAATCCTTCGCGATGCCATTCGGCGCGAGATACGGGCCATTTTCGACATAATCGAAACCGCCATTGTTGCAGCAATAGAGCTTTCCATCGGGGCCGATTGCGAGGCCGTTGGGGCCGCCGCCGGGTTCGGCCACCCCCTCCTTTCGCCCGTCGGGCCAGACGCGAGTGATCCGCCCTGCCGCAATCTCGGTCAGGATGATGCTGCCATCGGGCATCGCCACCGGACCTTCGGGAAAGCGCAGGCCGGTTGCGACTGTTTCGAAGCCCGACATCAGCGGATCGCCACGGGATTGACGACCATCTGGACCGCGCCTTTAAAGCGCGGCTGGCCGAGGACGAACAGAAACTCGGTCGCGCCATCGGCGGCCAGCGCCATAGTATCGATGGTTTCGAGAATATGGATGCCATGTTTGGCAAGCAGCGTCTGGTGGACAGCGAACGGCGCGTCGGGCTTTTCGAACGGGATCGCCTCTAGCGCCGCGGTATCGGCCCCAATCATCACGACACCCAGCGACGCGAGATAATTTGCCCCCTCGAGTCCCAGCCCCGGTTGCTCGGCGATAAACCGTTTGGGATCGGACGTCGCCATCGGTAGCCAGCCGGTGTGAAACAAAACGACATCACCCTTGCCGATTGTGACACCAGCCGCCTTCGCCGCAGCGTCTATCTCCGCACGGTTGAACGCGGTGCCAGGTTTTACAGGCGACGCCTTGAAGTATTTGGTCATATCGAGCAGCACCCCGCGCGTGGCGGTCGGCAGGATCGTTTCGGTCCCGTATCGTAAGATACCATCGGGGCGTACGAAATCCTTCGCCTGCGCGCCGTTATAGTAGCGATGATCGATCCCGATATGCCCGAATCCGTCGATCTGGGTCCCGATGCCAACATAGGTCATCAGGATATCGTCATTGGCGGTGATCTTGTTCGCCCCCCCCGGTGCCCCGGTGCCATCGTTCGATTGCGTCACGACAATCGAAAACTGGCGCGGTGGATAGGCGGGCGAGTCGGCCGCAGTTACGACGCCAAGCGCATAGACCTTCCCCGTTTTGACCAGCTTGGCCGCCTTGATCGTCGCTTCGGGCGACAGATTGTTCATCGCGCCTCTGGTGTCGTCTGCGCCGTACTTCGAAGGATACCAGTCCTCGGCGGCCAGCGGCGTGGCCAGCGCAATCGCCGCCAGCACCGAAAGATATGCGCGCATCGTCGCTCTCCCTGTTGTTTTCTATGGGTCGCGTTGCACGATGAAACGGCCTAGGGGAGAGGGCAACCCTTCAAATGTCGCAGGAGCCGCATATGGCCGATTATGAAGCCGATCTTTCGCTGTTTATCGATGGCGCATGGGCGAGCGGTGAAGGTCGCGATGTCGTCCCGGTCGTCAATCCGGCGACAGGCGCGACGATTGCCGAGCTGCCGCTGGCAACGCCTGCCGATCTCGATGCCGCACTCGCCGCCGCCGAACGCGGGTTCAAGGCGTGGCGCGTGGTCGATCCCGAAGCGCGCGGCGCGATCCTCCACAAGGTCGCCGACCTGATCCGCGAACGGCAGGAGAACATTGCGCTGTTGCTGACCGCCGAACAGGGCAAACCCATCGCAGAGGCACGCGGCGAAGTGGCAGGCGCTGCCAGCATGTTCGATTATTACGCCGAAGAGGGCAAACGCGCGCATGGTCGCGTGCTGATGCGTCCGCAGGGGCAGCGTGCGTTTGTGATCAAGCAGCCCGTTGGCCCGGTCGCGTCGTTCACGCCGTGGAATTTCCCCGTCTATCTGATGGCCAAAAAGCTCGCGGCGATCCTTGCCGCAGGCTGTTCGGTCATCGCCAAGCCGCCCGAAGAAACGCCGGGCTGCACCAGTGCGCTGATGCGCTGCGTCAATGATGCCGGTGTGCCCGACGATGTCGCGCAACTGGTGTTCGGCGTGCCCGATATGGTCAGCCGCCATTTGCTTGCCTCGCCTGTCATCCGCAAGCTGAGCTTCACCGGATCGGTGCCGGTGGGGAAGCATCTGATGCGGCTTGCGGCAGACGGCCTCAAGCGCGTGACGATGGAGCTGGGCGGGCATTCGCCGGTGCTGATCTTCGACGATTGCGATCTGGAAAAGACGCTCGATATGGTCGTACCGCAGAAGTTCAGGAATGCTGGCCAGGTCTGCGTCAGCCCGACGCGATTCTATGTGCAGGACGCGATTTACGAACGCTTCGTCGCCGGATTTGCCGAGCGCACCAAGGCGATCACGATGGGCAATGGCATGGCGGCCGACACCAAGATGGGGCCGCTCGCCAATCCGCGCCGCCCCGATGCCATCGAACGGCTTGTCGAGGATGCGCGGGCAAAGGGTGCGCGCGTGATGGCAGGCGGTCAGCGTGGCAGCGGCGGCTTTTTCTACGAACCCACTCTCATCGCCGATGTGCCATTGGAGGCCGACGCGATGAGCCAGGAGCCGTTCGGGCCATTGGCACTCGCGGCCCCGTTCGCGACGCTCGACGAT
>JANPIQ010000359.1:0-11405 GCA_031425075.1 Sphingomonadales bacterium | reverse complement strand
CGACGGCACTCTGGTCAACGCGCTTCTCCATCATTGCGCCGGGCGGTTGTCTGGCATCGGCGGCGTGGCACGGCCGGGGATCGTTCATCGGATCGACAAGGACACGTCAGGGCTGATGGTCGTCGCGAAGACCGATCGCGCGCATGAAGGGCTGGCGAAACAATTTGCCGATCACAGCATCGAACGGAAATATACAGCGATTGCCGCAGGTCATGTGTTGCGCGATGCGGGGACCGTCGATGCGCCGCTTGCGCGGTCGCCGCAGAACCGCAAGAAGATCGCCATCGTTTCCGAAGGCCGCGGAAAGCGCGCCGTGACGCATTACCGGCTGATCGAGCGGCTCAATGACGCGTCATTGATCGAATGCCGCCTTGAAACCGGCCGAACGCACCAGATCCGCGTGCACATGGAGTCGCTGGGTCATCCGCTGATCGGAGACCCGGTTTACGGACGGACGCGGCCTGCACATGCCGCGCGTCTCAAGGAACTGAATTTCGCCCGCCAGGCGCTCCACGCGGCGCTGATCGGTTTCATTCACCCTGTTGATCGAAAAAAACTGGCGTTCGAAAGCACCATTCCAGACGATTTCCAGCAACTATTAAGTGCGCTTCGCGTATAGACCTCATGAACAATCCGTTTCGGCGTCTATCATGATGACCGCACGGAAGGAGAAGAAGAACATGGCCGGCAAATCGCTCGTCACACGGAAATCGGGTTCGACCGCGATCCCTGCTCTGGGCAGCGAGGACGGGCTTAATCGTTATCTGTCCGAAATCCGCAAGTTTCCTCTGCTGACGCCCGAAGAAGAGTATATGCTCGCCAAGCGGTTTCAGGAACATCAGGATACCGCCGCCGCCGAAAAGCTGGTGACGTCGCACCTGCGGCTCGTGGCGAAAATCGCGATGGGCTATCGCGGCTATGGTCTGCCCGTCAGCGAACTGATCTCAGAAGGCAATATCGGGCTGATGCAGGGCGTGAAGAAATTCGAGCCCGATCGTGGCTTCCGCCTTGCAACCTATGCGATGTGGTGGATCAAGGCATCGATCCAGGAATTCATTTTGCGCTCGTGGAGCCTCGTAAAGATCGGCACGACCGCCGCGCAGAAGAAGCTGTTTTTCAACCTTCGCCGGATGAAGGCCAATCTGAACGCGTTCGAAGATGGCGATCTGCGGCCCGAAGATCTGATGAAAATCGCCAAGGATTTGGGCGTGACGCACGCCGAAGTCATCTCGATGAACCGCCGGATGTCGAACGGTGGCGATACGTCACTGAACGTCTCTATGAACGAAGATGGCGATGGTCAGTGGCAGGATATCCTCCCCGATAATGGCCCGCTGCAGGATGAGCTCGTCGCAGACACGCAGGAGCGGCAGCAGCGCCACGCGCTGCTGACCGAGGCAATGGAATCGTTGAACGAACGCGAAGTCCACATCCTTACCGAGCGCCGCCTGACCGAAGAGCCGCAGACGCTCGAGGAACTTAGTCAGCATCACGGCGTCAGTCGCGAACGCGTTCGCCAGATCGAGGTGCGGGCGTTTGAGAAGCTGCAAAAGGCAATGATGCGGATTGCCGGTGAAAAGCGTATGTTGCCTGCGGTGGCTTAGCCTACATCCTCCCCATCGCAAGGGCGATAGGGAGGATGAGGGCAGTTCACTCCGCCGCCTGCGGCTCCATGGCCGGCGCACGCCGGCGCCACGTGAACAACCGAGTAATCACGCCATTCTCCGCCATCCATGCCGCATAGTCGCGATACGCCGGGTCTTCGGACAAATGTCGTTCCTCGGTCTTGCCGCGCCAATAATAAACACCTGAAACCACGGCGAGGATCGCAGTGTTGCGGATCGCATCGACCATGCTGCCGGTCGTGGTCAGAAACGGCAGCCCCGCAAGCCACCAGAACGCGTTTTTCGACAGATAAGCGGGGTGCTTGGTCCACG
Organism: Sphingomonadales bacterium; assembly: GCA_031425075.1. Taxonomy (GTDB): domain Bacteria; phylum Pseudomonadota; class Alphaproteobacteria; order Sphingomonadales; family Sphingomonadaceae; genus Aquisediminimonas. Next base: position 9,468 of record JANPIQ010000359.1, on the reverse strand, counting down.
CATAGGGTCCATGCGTGATGATCCCGCGATGCGTGAGGTTTGAAAACCGGATGCCGAACGCGACAGTCGCCCATGCATAAATGCCGGTGAGAATCACAAGAGCAAACCCCACCACCGTCATCAGCGCGGGATGATCGCTCAACCATGTGTTCCACTCCGCCGAAGCGGGATGATAATCGAGCGGTCCGCCTGCATACATTAATGCGAATGGAGGGTAGCAGATCAGCGCCGCCGTCCATCCTGCCGCATGAGGCATCGCCGAACGGATATGCGAATCGAGTGGCCGCAACGTCAGTGCATAGCCAACCGTTGCAAACGCCACATCGATGACGAACATTAGATTGATCAGCCAGATTGCGAGCGCGACCGGATCGGTCTGGATCAGCGCGAAATTCGCAGACAGCAGCCCGCGAAATCCCCCCGGCACGATCGACACCATGAACGCGAGGAAAAACCCCTTGACTGCCCAGCTGCGCAAATGGGCGTAGACCGCCTCAAGCTCGACGCCCCCCTGCCCTGTCAGCCACGCCCCCAGATGCCACGCGCCGTCGCGCGGCTCGATCAGGCGTTTGTCGAGCCAGAGCACGTAGGGGATCGATACCAGCACCAGCGGCACCGCCATCGCTGCAAACAATTCCATCGCAAACCGATAATCGCCGCGCCAATACCAGCGCGCGATGCAATAGATGCCCGCAATCAGCGCCCAGGTTGCCCATAGGCCGCACAGCTTGGTGATCGAAATCTCGCGCAGCGCGGCGTTGCTCTGCCCCGGTGCCGTCCAGTCGATTCCGGATGAAGCGTTGCGATGCACGCGGTCGATCGCCACCGACCATATGACCATTGGAATGCCACACGCGATGATGCTGCCGAGTGCTGCATAGGCCACAGGGTCGGCTGCGATCCGGTCGATGCCCAGCGCTGCGCCCAGAGTGCCGACCCAGCCGACGCCGAACGTCAGGGCGCCGACGATCCACACCGCAAACCCCGCCAGCCCCGCCAGGCCAACGCCAGTCGATACCGAAGATTTCGGGCGAGGGGGCCGAGCATCTGACACGCGCTATACGTAGCACATAATCGTGAACGCGCGGTAACATTACCAGGTCAGGCCTGCGCCAACCCCGGCACAAGGTCGAACTTATCGAGCTGGCGGACCAGCGCAGTCAGCAACGCCAGCAACGGCGCTGCGCTCGTTTCGGTAACAAGCATCGCCAGTGTCTCGCCGATCCGGCCATCGGTATCGGTTTTGCTCGCCCGGAACAGGCTCAGCAACAGTGCCTCGTCCTCGCTCACCTTGCGGCAGCAATGCGGTGCGAATGCCATCATGTGCACCGCGTCGCGCGACAAATGGCCCATTACGCCGTGAAAATGGGGAAGTGCCGACAATATTTTCCAGCGCGCAAAACCCGGTGCCAGTTTCGGACCGGGGCACTGCCGCGCCTCGATGGCCTGCACCCATGTCCGCATCGACCATAGCAGAAACTGTGCGCCACGATCGAGCTGCGCGACGTCTCGGTCGATGAATTCATACATGAAACGGGCCCTTCAAAACTTGCGAACGATTTGCAATAGCGTTCATTGCCGAGGGCTTCCCGCGTGTCAACGACGATTCCCTTGAGGTCCGAATAATACCGGCCAATCGGATATTCCCCAGCAGCGCGCCACGTTTGGTCGCTCGCACGAAGCAGAACGCAAGCCGAAATGCCAAGCCTCCGACCCCCATTTTTGCCAATATCGCAAGCAGGGCCGCACCGTCATATCGAAACAAACATCAAGGGAGAGCGGCTGTGGATCTGGGTCTCAAGGGCAAAAAAGTCATCATGAATGGTGGCGCGCACGGCCTCGGCCTTGCCGCGCTCAGGATTTTTGCTGAAGAAGGCGCAGATGTCGCGTTCTTCTCGCGCGATGCGGGCAAGGTGGCTGCCGCAGTCGAAACGCTCTCGGCATCGGGCGGCAAGGTGCATGGCGAGGCATTCGACATGACGGGCAATCCCGAAGGCTATACGGCATGGCTCAAGGGCGCTGCCGATGCGCTCGGCGGGTGCGATATCTTCATCCACACCGCGTCTTCGTCAGGTCAGGGTGCCACACAGGATTGGCAGCGCAGTTTCGATATGGACGTGATGGGCGGCGTCCACGGCGTCGAGGCGCTGACACCCGCACTCGAGGCGTCGGGCAACGGCTCGATCATCTTCATGTCGTCGACCGCAGCAGTTGAGACCTTCATCATGCCGCAGGCATTCAACGCGCTGAAGGCCGCACTGATCACCTACGGATCGCAACTCTCGCAGGCGCTCGCCGCCAAGGGCATCCGCGTCAATACGATCACGCCGGGGCCGATCGAATATCCGACCGGGAACTGGGAAATGATCAAGGGCGCGATGCCCGATTTCTACAACGGCACCGTAGCGCAAATGCCGATGGGGCGTTTGGGCGCGCCCGATGAGGTTGCCAAGGCAATCGTATTCCTCGCCAGCCCGGCTTCGTCATATACGACGGGCGCGAATTTGATCATCGATGGCGGCTTCACCAAGCGGGTGCAGTTCTGATGAGGCTTTACCAGTCGGTCGGGCCGAACCCGCGCGTCGTTACGATGTTCGTCGCCGAAAAGGGCCTGACGATCGAACGGGTGTTCATCGATATTCAGGCAGGCGAAAACCGCCAGCCCGCCTATCTCGCAAAGAACCCGGCGGGCGGTACGCCTGCGCTCGAACTCGATAACGGCCATTTCCTCGCCGAAAGTGTCGCGATCTGCGAATTTCTCGAAGAACATCACCCCTCGCCGCCGCTCATCGGGCTTAATGCCGAGACCCGCGCGATCACGCGGATGACGGTGCGTTCGGTCGACCAGAATGTCGTGGTGCCGATGTCGAACGGGTTCCGCTCGTCAGAAGGCCTGCCGATGTTCAAGGACCGGATGCTGTGCGTTCCCGAAGCCGCCGATGGCAACAAAGCCTATGCGCGTGATGGGCTTGCGCGGATCGATGCTGCGCTCACGGGCCGCGACTGGCTGTGCGTGGATCGCTTCAGCCTAGCCGATATCCTGCTGTTCAGCTTCGTCGAATTCGGCGCGATGGTCGGCCAGCCGCTTCCCGATGGCCTGCAAAACCTTGCTGCATGGAAATCCCGCACCGGCGCACGGCCGAGTGCCGCGCTCTCCGCCAACCCGAAGAACGGACTGTAGCCAATGGACCGCGAAAAACTGCTCGACATCTATACCCGCACGATGCGTTGCGCGCGTTCGGATGAGAAATTCCGCTCGCTGATCATCAGCGGCAAGCTCGCCACGCTCTACTACACCTATCGCGGGCAGGAACTCGTCACATCGGCAATGATGGCGGCACTCAATACCGACGATTATCTCGTCACCACCTATCGCGGCCAGCATGATCAGATCGCCAAGGGCGTACCGTTCGACCTGCTCTATGCCGAGATCGCGGGTCGTGAAACGGGCACCTGCAAGGGCAAGGGCGGATCGATGCACATCACCCATCCCGCAACCGGCATCATGGTGACAACGGGCGTCGTCGGATCGGGCCTGCCGATTGCCAACGGCCTCGCGCTGTCTTCGCAGAACACCAAGGATGGCAAGGTCACTGTCTGCTGCTTCGGCGATGGCGCGACCAATATCGGCGCGTTCCACGAAGCGATGAACATGGCGCAGGTGTGGAAGCTGCCCGTAATCTTTTTCTGCCAGAACAACCGCTATGGCGAACACACCGCGTTTGCCGATCACACCAAGGTCGACAGCATCGTCACCCGCGCCGCCGCCTATGGGATGAAGGGCATCCATGTCGACGGCAACGATGCCAAAGCGATGTATGCCGCTGCGGTCGAAGCGGTCGACCACGCCCGCTCGGGCAAAGGCCCGGTGCTGCTCGAAGCCATGTGTTACCGCATGATGGGGCATTTTTTCGGTGCCGATTTCTCGTACATGCCAAAAGAGCATTTGGCCGAAATGGCCGCCGAAGACCCGCTGCCCAAAATCCGCGCATTGATGCTCGAACACCAGTTCACCGAAGCTGAGCTCGACAAGATCGTAGCAGACATTGATGCCGAACTCGATGCTGCGGCCGAATTCGCGCTTGCCAGCCCGTTCCCCAGCGCGGACGAACTCCGCATCGATGTGTTCGAAGAGGAGATCGCAGCATGAGCGGCAAGATCACATTGGGTGCCGCGATCAACCGCGCGATCGACGAATGCATGGCCGCCGACGAAGGCGTGATCCTCCTGGGCGAAGATGTCGCGGCCAAACAGGGCGGCGGCGTGTTCAAGATATCGGCAGGGCTAACCGAAAAATACGGCGAACACCGCATCCGCGCGACGCCGATTTCGGAACAGGCGATCATGGGAGCGTGCGTCGGCGCGGCACTTGCGGGGATGCGCCCGATTGCTGAAATCATGCTGATGAACTTCCTGACGGTCTCGATGGACCAGCTCGTCAACCACGCGGCCAAACTGCGATTCATGAGCGGAGGGCAGACCAATGTGCCGCTCGTCGTGCGCACCACGACCGGCGTCGGCGTCGGTTTCGGTGGACAACATAGCGATATGCTCGAAGCGTGGTTCGCGCATGTGCCGGGGCTCAAGATCGTCACGCCATCGAACCCCGCCGATGCCTACGGCCTGATGAAATCGGCGATCGCGTGCAACGATCCGGTGATCTTCATCGAGAACATATTGTCCTATGGCATGACCGCCGAAATCCCCGAGGGCTATGAAGCGCCGCTTGGCAAGGCGGCGGTTGCGCGCGAAGGCAGCGATGTCAGCCTCGTCACCTATGGCCGCTGCGTGGCCGATGCGTTGGCGGTGGCAGAGGAATTGGCAGGCGCTGGCGTTTCGGTCGAAGTGATCGATCTGCGCACGATCGCGCCCTATGACGAGGAAACGGTGACGGCATCGGTCGCCAAAACAGGGCGCGCGGTCGTCCTCCACGAAGCGGTCAAGCAATATGGCACCGGGGCCGAAATCGCCGCGCGGATCAACGAGGCGCTGTTCGGCAAACTTAAAGCGCCGGTACAGCGGCTTGGTGGCGCGTTCTCTGCCGTCCCGATGGCCAACGCGCTCGAACAGGCGTGGATTCCGACCAAGGACGGCATCAAAGCCGCCGTACACGCGACGATGAAGGGCTGACGCTGTGGCCCAGGAAATCCGCATCCCCAAAATCGGCATGTCCGCCACCGAAATGACGCTCGTCGAATGGATGTTCGGCGATGGCGAACAGGTGGCCGAAGGTGATGTAATCTACACCGTAGAAACCGACAAGACGACGCAGGAAATCGAAGCGCAGGCAAGCGGGGTGCTCAAGGTCATCGCCGCAGAGGGCGAGGTGTATCCCGTGGGAACGCTGGTGGGGACGATTGCGTAAGCCTGATCTACGACGGTCTTATGTCGTTGGCAGGCGACGTGGGTCGCCTGCCAGTGACACTCAGTAGACGGTGCGGACCAAGGGTTCACGCTTCCATATTCGGCCGTTGCCCGCCGTTTCGATGAAAGCCGCAGCATCGGCGTGGTCGGCTAGAGCGACAATGCCTTCGTCGGCTTCGACGCCTGCGACATCGAGCAGGTCCGCCACCTCGATCGAATGCGCAATCACCTTCAGATGCGCGAACGCGTCATGCACCCACGCCACTGCCGCCGCTTCGCCGAGCAGGGTATCGACGCCCTCTTCGGACGCAACTATTGCAACTGCGTCGAACAATACCGACGGCCCGCCCGCGAGCTGGAAGTCGCCCTTCAACTTGCTGCCGTCGTCGAGCGTGACCCCCCCTAGTTTGGGAGCGACGATTTTCACAGACGCCTGCGCAGCCGTTGCGGCCTCAATGATTGCCCCGATCGCTTCCGACGAAGCGCCATCAGTGACGAGAATGCCTACCAGTCGGCCAATCATGGTTGGCGGGCCGTTAGCCAAAATGCTGAGCTTGGGTGACGGGTCAAGATCTGTGCGCGTTGCAACCGCTGCTTCGGCTGGAATGATCGGCGCTTCATGGCCAAGGCCGTTAGCAACGCGTTTGGCAAAATCCTCGTCGATGTTGACAAGGTGCCCGAGCATCGCCGCGCGGATCACCGGCAGCTCGACCTTGCTCAATTCGAACACCAGTGCAGCCACGATGTGGTCTCGCTCGGGTTCGGTCTGGCTCATGAAAAACTGCCGCGCTTGGCTATAGTGATCGGCAAACGTAACCGACCGCTCGCGTACTTTCTCGCCAGCAATCGCAGCCGGGAACGAGCGGAACCCTGATGAATGTTCGCGTGGACCTGATGGATCAATCAGACTCGGCGTGTAAGCAACGCGTGTCGCTTGCGGAAGCGTCTGCATATGCCCGTCACGCTGCATATTGCCGAACGGGCATTTCGGCGCGTTGATTGGGATTTGATGGAAATTAGTCGAGCCAAGCCTCGACAATTGCGTGTCGAGATATGAGAAGTTGCGGCCGTGAAGCAGCGGGTCGTCCGAAAAGTCGATGCCAGGTACGAGGTTCTGAGTGCAGAACGCGACCTGTTCTGTTTCGGCGAAAACATTTGCTGGATTACGGTCGAGCACCATGCGCCCGATCGTGCGCAAAGGCACGACTTCCTCAGGGATCAGCTTGGTCGAATCGAGATGGTCGAAATCAAAGCCTTCGGCCTCTTTCTCGGTGAACAATTGTACGCCGAGCGTCCACGATGGATGCTCGCCGTCGCGGATCGAGGTGTAAAGGTCGCGGCGGTGATAGTCGGGGTCGGCCCCGTTGATCTTGATAGCCTCGTCCCAAACTACCGACTGCATGTTGAGTTCGGGCGTCCAGTGGAACTTTACGAAGGTCGATTCGCCTTCGGAGTTGATCAGGCGGAAGCTGTGAACGCCGAACCCTTGCATGAAGCGGACCGACCTTGGGATGGTGCGGTCCGACATCTGCCACATCACCATGTGCATGGCCTCTGGCGTACAGGCTATCCAGTCCCAAAAAGTGTCATGCGCCGACTGAGCCTGCGGGAAGCCGCGATCGGGTTCTTCCTTAACCGCGTGGGCCAAGTCTGGAAACTTGATTGCATCCTGAATGAAAAATACAGGGATGTTGTTTCCGACGATATCCCAATTGCCCTGCTTGGTGTAAAATTTGACCGCGAACCCACGCACGTCGCGCGCAAGGTCCGCCGATCCGCGATTGCCGGCGACTGTCGAAAAGCGCGCGAACACCGGCGTGCGCTCGCCGATTTCCCCCAGCACTCGCGCAGTCGTCTGGTCGCTCAAGCTATCGGTCAATTCAAAATAGCCATGCGCCGCAAGACCGCGCGCATGGACGACACGCTCAGGAATACGTTCATGGTCAAAATGCCAGATCTTCTCGCGGAGGATGAAATCCTCGAGCAAAACCGGCCCACGCGGCCCCGCCTTCAAGCTGTTGTGATCGTCCGAAACCGGCATCCCGTGGTTGGTGGTCATTACCGGTTGACCGTCGGCGGCAATCTGATGCATTTCGCCGCCCGCACCGCGTTGATCGGTCGCAACCGGCAAGAAGGGCGCGTTGGTGCCTTGCGGCACGGCCGTCGGTGTGTCGTTTGATTTTGCCGTTTTTGAAGCTGTTTTTTTTGCCACGATTAAGTCTCCCGGACGGCCCGGAACCGGGCGCTTACCCACTAACGATGTGAACAGCAGTTTGGTCCGGCAACGATGAGATTTAAGTCGGAGGCTCGAATGACACAGCAGTTGACGGTTCGCGCCCACGACATTGTTGGTCGGCTGCCATGAAGCTTGACAGGAATGATACTTCGACTTCGACTACAAGCCAGTCACCTTGAATAGGAGTCGTTTGGTACATGGATGACCGCTCGATCATCGAAGGGAAAGCCGCCGATCGCGGCGCGGCGATCGACACGCTCTCGCGCGCCTTTGCCGACGATCCTGCGCTTGCCTTCTTCAAGCCCGATCCTACCGCGCGCCGCCGCATGATGCCGCGTTTCTTTGCGCATATGGTGCGCGAGGATGCGATTGCCGGTCGCGTCGAGGCGAGCCTCAGCGCAGAGGTCGCGGCTTTGTGGCGCGCGCCGGGGCGACACAAGGAGGAGCCTTTAGGGGCGCTCCGCACCAGCCTTGCCTTCCTGCGGATCTTGGGGTCCGCAACGTCGCGCGGGATGGCCGTTGGCGCGTCGATGGCAAAGCATCATCCGCAAGAACCGCACTGGTATCTGCGCTTCCTCGGCGTCCGGCCCGAGGCGCAGGGGAAGGGTTGGGGCGGGGTCGCGCTGCGCCACGGCATCGCGCGGGCGGAGGCCGATGGTGTGCCGATCTATCTCGAAACCGCGACGCCCGAAAATGTCGGGCTGTATCAACGGTTCGGCTTTGTGATCCGCCAAGAATGGGACGTGCCCGGCGGCGGGCCGCATTTCTGGGGGATGATGCGCGGGTAGACCGTCATTGCGAACGAAGCGCGGCAGTCCAGAGTCACCGGCAAACAGTCTGGATCGCCACGCTTCGCTCGCAATGACGAGGTTGGGAGGATGTGATACACCCCCCTTGTGAGCCTGATCATCGAAACGCATCTGAAGGACGGCACGCCGGTGTGCCTTCGCACGATCCGCCCGAGCGATGAGGAGCGGCTGCGCATCGGCATTCAGGCGCTGTCCCCCGAGTCGCGGTATTCGCGTTTCTTTTCGGCGTTCCGCGATCCGCCGCCGGCGATGGTCAAGCGGCTGGTCGCGGTCGATGGCCACAACCATATCGGCTGGGGCGCGCTCCGCACCGATTGCGATCCCACCGAAGCGATCGGTGCCGCGCACGCTGTCCGGTCGAAGACCGATGAGACCCGCGCCGAACTCGCGGTGGGGCTGCTCGATGATTATCACGGCTTGGGGCTGGCGCGCGCGATCATCGCGGCGGTGATGATCGACTGCGCTCGTGAAGGCATCGTGACGCTGGAAACACACGTACTTCCCGGCAACCGGCCCGCGATGCAACTCGTCTTGGCTCTGGGCGGCACGCGGGTCGGGGCGGTCGAGAGCATCGACCATTATGACATCGATGTCGCCGCCGGAATTGCCTTGCTGGGGCAGACCGCACGCGGCCCCGTCCGCGATGTGATGGTCGCGCGCGGGGTAAGCTAGCTCCTCGTCATTGCGAGCGCAGCGCGGCAATCCAGAGTCACACGCCGCACAGTCTGGATTGCCGCGTCGCTGCGCTCCTCGCAATGACGAATGGGGAAGCTTTACAGGCGACCCTAACTCCCCAGGCTCTTGGAAGCCTGTTCGAAGACGTCCTTCGACAATCCCGGCGTGTCGGCAATCCGCTGGAGTTCGGCCTTCATCAGCGCCTGCCGCGCCTCATCGAATCGCCGCCAGCGCCCGAGCGGGGGCACCTGCTTTGCGGCGACTTGCGGATTGATCGCATCGAGCGCGATGATCGTATCGGCGAGCAACCGGTAACCTGCCCCCGAGGCATCATGAAAGGGCTGCTGGTTGACCGCAAAACCCACGATCAGGGCGCGAACGCGG
>JANPIQ010000358.1:0-16753 GCA_031425075.1 Sphingomonadales bacterium | reverse complement strand
GGCTGAACTCTGGGATGTTGGCATTGACCAGCCACGCCTCATTATCGCGGATTTCGGCATAGCTTTCGGCAATCGAGCCTTCGCCGAACCGCAGCGATTTGACCTCGGTTCCCGTCAATGCGATTCCGGCCTCGAAGCTATCGGTGAGGAAATATTCATACCGCGCACGCCGGTTTTCGGCGACGGTCTTGGCTTTTTCCTGTGCGGGGCGTGGTCTTGCCATCAGATCAGTCCTGCACGCTCCAGCGCGGCATCGACTATCGCGCGCGACGCTGGACTTGGTTCGACCAATGGCAGGCGCACTTCGCCCGTCATCCAGCCCTGTGTCTTGGCCAATGCATATTTTACCGGGCCGGGCGACGCGTCACTGAACAGCGCAAGATGCAGCAGATGAAGCCTGTCGTTGATCGCGCGCGCTTGGGCATAGTCTCCCGCAAGGGTCGCCGCCTGCAAATTGGCGCACAACCGCGGTGCCACATTCGCCGTCACAGAAATGCAGCCTACCCCGCCCGAAGCGTTGAAACCGATGGCCATATCGTCATTGCCAGAAAGCTGGCAGAAATCGTCTCCGCAGCTCAACCTGTGGCTGCTGACCCGGGCGTGATTGCCGCTAGCATCCTTGATACCGACAACAGTTCGAATTTCAGCAATTCGCGCGACGGTTTCGGGCAGAATATCGGTTACCGTCCGTCCCGGCACGTTATAGGCTATGATCGGCAAATCGCACCTGTCGGCAAGATAGGCGAAGTGGGCGTAAATTCCGTCCTGGCTTGGCCGGTTATAATAAGGCGCAACGATCAAAGCCGCACTTGCGCCTTCAGCCTGGGCGAATTTCATGTGCTTTGCAGCGACCGCGGTATCATTAGACCCGCACCCGGCGATGATCGGCACGCGCCCCGCCGCCTGTTCGATGCACAGCGAAATCACCCGATAATGTTCGTCGTAATCCAGTGTCGCGCTCTCTCCAGTAGTGCCGCAGGGGACAAGCGCGTTCGATCCTTCCGCGATCTGCCAATCGACCAGACGCCTAAAAGCCCCCTCATCGATCAGTCCGTCGTAAAAAGGAGTCACGAGAGCCGGTATCGAGCCCGAAAACATGCAGTCTGACCTTCAATTCCTGGCAAAGCACCGTCATAGCTGTTGCCATGATGTTACGCCCATACAAGACCCGTCGCCATTGGAAAGCCGGAACGCTGCTATCCAGCGTCGTGGCTGCGTCTCTCATCGCAGTTGCGCAGTCCGCGATGGCCCAATCGTCTCAGTCGCAGGCCACAACGACCGCCAGTGGGATTTCGTCTGCTGTATTCCAATGGAAGGCGCTACAACAAGGCACTTTCTCCTTCGGGACCTATGCCAGTTTCATGCTCGGAAATCCCGGCTGGCCCGGGGAATCGGCGCTACGCAAAGCAGCGGAAAAGGCGATCGTTTCTGATTCGGAAAATCCACGCCAGGTCATTGCCTTCTTCACCCGGTTTCCGCCGCAGTCGTCAAGAGCGATGTTACGCCAGGCCGAGGCACTGATGGCCGACGGCCAGCGCGCCGAGGCAGGCATGGCTGCGCGCGCGGCCTGGATGGCTGGCGCTCTCAACCCCGAAGACGAAACGCGGTTGATGCAACGCTTTGCGGGCACGCTGACTATCGACGATCACGACAGACGGATGGACCGGCTGCTTTGGTCGCGATCGACTGCAGTTGCGTCTCGTCAGATTTTGCTGGTCAGCAGTGCCAAGCGCGCCATATTCGCGGCCCGGCTGGCATTTCTGACCAAAGCGCCTGACGCTGCAATCAGGATGGCCGCTGCCGATGGTTTGGGTCGCGCGGACGCAGGTTATATTGCAGACAAGGTCTGGTGGTATCGCAACAGCGGCAATCCGGTGATGGGCCGTGCCCTCATGGCCAGTTCGCGGCAGCTCGTAGCGCCACCGGCAGACCCGGTGAAATGGCTCGAGATCCAGCTCGAGGTCGCAAAGAATGCGGCAAACGACATGCAGTGGGAAACGGTGTGGAACATCGCGCGGCAGGTCGATGACACCTACCCCGCAGGCACGATTGTGCGCGACCGCAGTTTCGATGAACGAGACGATTACACTAGCCTGACGTGGCTTGGTGGAATCACCTCGCTGCAAAAGCGCAATCGTCCGCTCGATGCGCTGCGCATGTTCGAAAAATATGCGGCGGCGGCGCGATCGCCGCAGACGCAGGCCAAAGGATTATACTGGGCAGGACGCGCCGCAGACGCTGCGGGGCAGCGCGACGCTGCGCGCCAATATTATCAGCGCGCCGCTGCCAATTACGATCAATTTCACGGACAGCTTGCCGCCGAACGAATTGGCAAAACGGTCGCAATTCCTGACGTCCAGCGTACGATTGCATTATCGGCCGCCGAACGCGCGGCATTCGAAAGCCGTTCGATTGTCAAGGCCACAGTCTGGCTTGGCGGTACCGGCCAGCGTCAGGATCAGACAAGATTCGTTCGCGCGCTGGCGGCCGGGCTTCAAACCGACAAAGAACATTTCCTGGCATCGGAACTGGCAGTGCGGCTCGGTCGGCAGGATCTTGCAGTGCTGGTGGGGCGAAGCGCGCGCGAAGATGGTTTGAGCGATTATACCAAAGTGGGCTTCCCCACGTTGACCGTGCCGCCAGAACATCGCCCGAACTGGACGATGATACATGCCATCACGCGACAGGAAAGTCAGTTCGATCGCGAGGCGATGAGCCCGGTCGGCGCGCGCGGGTTGATGCAGTTGATGCCCGGCACCGCGCGCGAAACCGCTCCACGCGCAGGCGTCAGCTACAATCTTGACGGATTGACGCAGGATACGCAGACCAACATCCGGCTGGGGGCTACCTATTTTTCGCAGATGATGGACCGGTTCGGCGGGTCGTATGTCCTTGCGGTTGCAGCGTATAATGCAGGACCGGGACGCGTGAACCAATGGCTTCGCGCCAATGGCGATCCAAGGCTTCCTGGGGCTGACGTTGTGGGCTGGATCGAAGCGATCCCGATTTCAGAGACGCGCGGTTATGTTCAGCGCGTTCTCGAAAACGCGATTGTTTACGATCGACTAAACCCCGACAGGAAAGTCGAAACGCGACTGACCGGCTATCTTTCACCCGGAAGTCCAAGCTATGGCGGCAAGTGACATAACGCCGAACTACATTACGCCAGGTGGCCTTGCGGCGCTCCGGGCGCGATATAATACTCTGTTTGCAGGCGAACGACCAAAACTTGTCGAAGTCGTAAGCTGGGCAGCGGGTAATGGCGACCGTTCGGAAAATGGCGATTATCTCTACGGCAAGAAACGGTTGCGCGAGATCGACCGCGAACTGGGGTGGCTGTCGCGGCAGATCAAGGCGGCCAATGTCATCGATCCGGCGGCGCAAATCGATCGCACACGTATCTGGTTCGGCGCGCGCGTCACTATTGCCGATGAATATGATAACCAGCGCCACTTGACCCTGGTCGGAGACGATGAATCCGATGCCGGGGCGGGACGGATCGGATGGAATGCGCCCATCGCGCGGGCTTTGAGAGGCGCGCGTGTTGGCGATGTCAGACATGTCACTTTGCCGACCGGCTCGATCGATTATGAAATTATTCGGATAGGCTATCCCGATCCTTCAGACTGACACCCAGTTCTGCTTCTGCCAATGACCTGAGTTCCGTGTCGAGGGTTAATGGCGTCATATCGACATTGGCCTCTAGCGCATCTGCAACGACCTTCAGCGCTGCAATCCTTGCCGACTTCTTGTTGTTGCCGTCGATCACAATCCAGGGTGCCCATCGCGTATCGGTTTGTGCAAACATCTCGGCATATGCTTCCAGATACTGAGTGCGCTTGCTGCGGTTGCGAAAATCCTCGGCCCCTGTTTTCCAGCGTTTCCATGGACTTTCGAGCCGATCAATCAATCTTTTGTCCTGTTCGGCCTGCGTGACGTGCAGGAATAATTTGATAACCGTCACGCCATTTTGAGACTGCTGAGCTTCGAATTCGTTGATTTCGTCATACGCGCGTTTCCAATCGGCAGCGCTGCAATAACCTTCGACACGCTCGACCAGAACACGGCCAGACCACGTGCGATCAAAGATATTGATCTCACCCTTGCCTGGCAGCCGCCGCCAGAACCGCCATAGGAAATGCCGAACGCGTTCCTCTTCGTTCGGTGCGGCAATCGGCCAGACCTGAAAATAGCGCGGATCCCAAGGCGCAGTCAGCCGGCTGATCGCGCCGCCTTTTCCCGACGCATCCCAACCTTCGAGCGCGATGATCGCCGCGCGTCCACTTGTGACATGAGCCACCTGAATCCTCGCCAAGCGTTCCTGAAGCGCGGTTAGGTCGCCCTCGTAATCGCCGTTATATTTGTTGCCGGCTTCGAACGCCGCAAGATCGATTGCCATCGTTGCTTTCCTTCGTTCGTCCGGTCGATCGCCAAAGCCGGCGTTGTTGCGGACTGTTAAGCCTGTTCGGCAATCAACCGTGCCAGCCGGTCGGGTGCTTCCATCGGGATAAAGTGCGACAAATCTTTCCAGTGCAGATCGACACCCCCGGGCATCATCATTGCGAGCCGCGGCCAAGTCGGGCTGATCGAAAAGTCCATCGACGAACTGCGCTCTGCAAGCCGTGCCCGAATGACAATTGTCGGCGCTTTGATCGCTTCGACCCAGTGATAAGGGGATCGCGCAAGTGACCCGATATAGCATGAGGCCTCAAGGAATGGCGGGCAACCCAGTTCAAGTCCCTCACCGCTTTCGGCTGGAACGAGGCCGAACTGGCAATACGCTTGGAGCGCAGCGCGTTCCCAGTTTGCATAGGGCACACGCCCGCCGAAGTGCAGCAGCATGTCCTCTGCGCTCGCCCAAGCATTGCGACGCCGGGCGATGGGATGTTCGGAAGGATCGGTAAATGTCCATCCGCCGTCGGCACCATAAGTCTCAGGTGCCATCATGACAGGATCGACAAGGATCAACCGCCGGATACGCTCGGGCCGAACAGCCGCCAACCGCGCAGCGACATACGCGCCCATACTGTGGCCGACCGCGTTGACGGGGCCGGTTATGCACGCGTCGGCCCATTCGACAATATCCGCTGCGGTTTCCAGCCAATCAGTGAGCGTTTCCGGACGATAGCTTCGCCCATGTCCACGAAGATCGGGCGCAACGACGTGCCATCCCTCCCCCAGTGCTGCGACCACCGGATCCCATAGTCGCGCATGAAAACCGGTTGCGTGGATCAGAATCAAGGTGTTTCGTGCGCTCGGCTGACCCCATTCGAACCAGCATATTTCGCCCGCTGATCCAGCAAAGCGGTGCTCGACGGGCTCGGACATCAATATGTTGCGCCAGTCGAGGGGATGCCCATCGCCCCCTCGCTCGCCACTGTATTACGGCCAGCGCAAGGGCAACCGTCCAACCCGATGACAGGCCTGGTCGAAAGTGCCAGCGGACCGGTGACCCCTCTCATCCTCTTGCCGCTTCAACGACACGAATGTTCAGCTCACGCAGCTGCTTCGCATCGACAGGCCCAGGGGCGCCCATCATCAAATCCTCTGCCTTCTGGTTCATCGGGAACGTTATTACCTCGCGAATATTGGGTTCGTCGGCGAGCAGCATGACAATGCGATCGATCCCCGGGGCAGACCCGCCATGCGGGGGCGCGCCGAACTTGAACGCGTTGATCATGCCGGAGAAATTCTCGTCGACATCGGCCTGGCTATACCCTGCGATCTCGAACGCTTTATACATGATCTCGGGCCGGTGGTTCCGGATCGCTCCCGAAGAAAGTTCAACGCCGTTGCAGACGATGTCATACTGAAACGCGAGGATATCGAGCGGGTCCATCGTCTCGAGCGCCGCCATTTCGCCCTGCGGCATCGAAAACGGATTGTGGCTGAAATCGACCTTCTTGCTGTCCTCATCATATTCGAACATCGGAAAATCAACGATCCAGCAAAACTCGAAAATGCCCTTATCGATCAGTCCAAGCTGCTCCCCGATGCGGTTGCGCGCAGCCCCAGCGAGCTTGGCGGCCGGCAATTCCTTTCCTGCAGCGAAGAACAGGCCGTCATTTTCCCCGAGACCGAGTTCGAAGTAGAGCGCCTTGATACCGTCTTCGCCATGATTCTTGGCAATCGGGCCACCAAATTCGCCGCCTTTGCGCGTGACATAGCCAAGCCCGGCATGGCCTTCACCGCGTGCCCATTCGTTCATCTCATCGAAGAATTTGCGGCTCTTGTCGGCTGTATTGGGCGCTGCAACCACGCGCACTACACCACCATCGCCGACAATCCGTTCGAACAGCCCAAAGCCCGAAGTCTTGAAGTGCGATGTCACATCGTGAACCAGAAGAGGGTTGCGAAGATCGGGTTTGTCCGACCCGTATTTCAGCATCGCCTCCCTGTAGGGAATCCGTGGGAACGGCGCAGCGCTGACTTTGCGGCCGTCGGCAAATTCTTCAAACACACCGTGCAGCACCGGCTCGATCGCCGCGAACACATCGTCCTGGGTAACAAAGCTCATTTCGAAATCGAGTTGATAAAACTCCCCCGGAGACCGGTCCGCGCGCGCATCCTCGTCACGGAAACACGGCGCGATCTGAAAGTACCGGTCAAAACCTGCAACCATAAGCAGCTGTTTGAACATCTGCGGTGCCTGCGGCAGCGCATAGAACTTGCCTGGATGCACGCGGCTCGGCACCAGATAATCGCGCGCGCCTTCAGGGCTGGAGGCAGTTAGGATCGGGGTCTGAAACTCGGTAAACCCCTTGTCGATCATCCGCTTTCGGATCGAGGAGATGACGTTCGACCGCAGCATGATGTTTTTGTGGATGCGATCGCGCCGCAGATCGAGGAAGCGATATTTAAGGCGGGTATCTTCGGGATAATCCTGGTCTCCGAACACCGGCAGAGGCAATTCCTGCGCCGGAGATTGCACCGTCACTGTTCGCGCTATCACTTCTATCTCGCCGGTCACGAGATTTGGATTTACTGTTTCGGGCGAACGCGCAACCACTTCGCCCTCTACGGTCACCACCGATTCCGCCCGGCAATTGTCGAGCATCGCGAACACATCTGATCCAGACGGGGCAATAATCTGTGTTAGCCCGTAATGGTCGCGCAGATCGACGAACAACACATTTGCGTGTTCGCGCTTGCGATGGATCCACCCTGAAAGGCGAATAGTCGAACCAACGTCGGAGGCGCGGAGCGCTGCGCAAGTGTGTGTGCGATATGTGTGCATAGGCGCGCGTCAAGACGGAGCGGCATTGATTTGTCAAGGAAAACACCTTCGCGAACTCGGCTCTGGCACACACGCGCAATCATGATAAGGCGGTTGGCCAAATGCTGATCCATCCCCTCATCGCCGATACCGAGTCTCTGACCGCTTTGTGCGCGCGACTTGCCAATTCGCAGTTTGTGACGGTCGATACCGAATTCATGCGCGAAAACAGCTTCTGGCCCGAATTGTGTCTGATCCAGATTGCCGATAGCAACGAGGCTGCCGCAATCGATCCAATGGCCAACGGAATCGATTTGAAGCCCTTGCTCGATTTGCTTGTCGAGAATGAAGACGTGCTCAAGGTTTTCCACGCTGGAAGCCAGGATGTTGAGATCGTCTACAATCTGACCGGCAAGACACCGCACCCGATTTTCGACACCCAGATCGCTGCGATGGCGCTTGGTCAGGGCGAACAGGTTGGCTATTCGAATCTCGTCGATACGTTTTTGGGTATCCACCTCGACAAGGGCGCGCGATTTACCGATTGGGCACGGCGTCCGCTCGACAAGCGTCAGATCGATTATGCAATCGGCGACGTCACGCATCTAGCCACGATTTTTCCAAAGCTGCTGGATCGGCTGCGCAAACAGGGCCGCGGACATTGGCTCGATCAGGAAATGGAACGGCTCGCCGATCCCGAACATTACCGAAACGATCCCGAACTCGCCTGGAAGCGGATCAAGTTGCCCAGCCGGAAGCCCGACCTGATGGGCCGCGCCAAGGCGCTTTCGGCGTGGCGCGAACACGAGGCGCGAAACAAAAACATCCCGCGCGGGCGGATCATCAAGGATGAAACGCTCGTCGATCTCGTGTCGCACCCGCCCAAGCAGCAGGGCGATCTTGCCAAAGTGCGTGGGCTTTCAACGACATGGGGCGTTAATGACATCGGTGCGCGGCTGATGGCGGCGCTCGCCAATGCCAAACCGATGGACGCAAGCGAATTGCCCAAGCGCGATGACAGCAAGCCCGGACTCGGCAAAGAAGGAGCGCTTGTCGCCGACTTGCTACGACTGCTGCTCAAGATCAGAGCAAAGGAAATTAACGTTGCCCCGCGTCTTCTCGCACGTGCCGACGATCTTGATGCGCTTGCCGCCGGGCAGCGCGAAGGGCTCGCCGTATTGCAGGACTGGCGTTTCGAACAGTTTGGCGGAGACGCACTGGCATTGGTCGAAGGACGGCTTGGCTTTACCGTTCGTGACGGCAAATTGTGCATGACACGAACGGCGGAGGAGGCACCATGCAGTTGATTTTGGCAGCAAGCCTTGTTTGGGGGGCAACATCGGGATGTGCCGCACCTATGGCTGTCGACGGCGGGGAACCGGCGGGGGCTTGCGAGACATCAGCTGCGCAATCGCTGGTGGGGCAACGAAAAAGCGAAGCGTTGGGAGTGGACGCCATGAAGCGAACCGGCACGAGCACAATTCGCTGGATTGCGCCCGGTCAGCCTGTATCGATGGATTATCGCACTGACCGGCTCAACATAGAACTTGATGACCAGGAACGTATCATCCGCGTCACCTGCGGATAGCGTCTGCTCCCATCTCGGCCAGTATTTCGCGTGCCAGCTTGATCGTTACTCCGCGCCGCCGTGACATGGCCAGATCGTCGAGCAAGTCGACGACGCGCATCAGCGCGATGTAACTCCGTTCAATGCGGGTGACTATGTAAGACAGCGTTTCAGATGTGACCTGCAAGCCTCGACGTTCAAAAAGCTTTTGCAACAACATTGATGCCATCAGATCGTCGGGCTGATCGATCGTGAACACAGGTGTCGCATTCAGCCGCGATGCCAGATCTGCAAGCCGCACTTTCCATTGCGGAGGGGCATGCAGCGCCACAATAAGCAACGGTTTGCGTTCCTCTTGCGCAAGGTTCCAGCGGTGAAACACATCGGCTTCGCGGTGCAATTCACCATCGTCAATCAGCGTGCCACCGGTCTTGGCGGCGAATATCCGCCCCAAAAGTGACCGGCCCGACTTGCGCGGACCTGTCAGGATTGCCGCGCGCACCGGCCAGCGAGCAGGCGATTCGATCCCGTTCACAGCGACCCGATTTGATCCGGTTACGATGAAATTTTCGGCAAGTTCAGGCGCTGGCCAATCAAACGGCAGGGCGATCTGGTCCATGTTTCAGCGAGAAATCCGCAGCCCGCCGCCTGCTTCCTGAACGCTATACCCGCGCGCGACCAGTGCCAGCTTCAACATGCCCATGTCCCCGGCAAAGCTGACCCGCATCACCGATGTTCCGCCAAGCGCCAGGCTCGTGGTCGAGGCTGATTTCACGCCGGGGATGCCGCGAAGCGCGCTTTCGGTGCTGCTAACCGAGGCCACATCGGGCGTTTCGAACTGAATCGTGAAATTGCCAGTGCCCGGCGCTAGGGTGGCTTCCCCGGGCGTTTCGAGCACATTTTCCGTGGGCAGCGCCAACGACGCCTCCTCCCCTTCTAAAGGTTCGAGCGATTCGGGATCGATTGGCTGTTCGATTATCAGCGACGAATCGGGACGCAACTGGCCAGAGGCAAGCGCGCCGCTGAACATCTCGTCGACGCGGCGAACGCCTTCATCCATCATTTGCGCGATCGCCGCGCTCGATTCAACGCGCAAGACGAACCCGCCAAGATACCGGTTGTCTGGCCCGAACCGCGCTGAAAAATGTCCGACCACCGGCCCGCCCGGCCAAAGCCGCTCCAGTCGGACCTGAGGCATCAGCACGTCCGCCGCGCCATATTGATCGAGGATGTTGCGCCACCAGCGCCGCCCAGGTCGCCGCGTTTGCCCGAAATTGAGCAGAAGAGGATCGGCGCCCGACCCACTGGGGCGGACATAGTCGATCGGGCTCCCCGCGGTCTTGAACCGTGCCCATGCCTTTTGCCATTCGGTTCGCTGCTCGAATGTCACAGGGGCGCCGCCCGACCATTGCACAGGAATGACCAGCAATGGCGCCGACCGCGTTGCGATGCCGCTAACGCCCAATATCTGCCCCGCGCGCACCCTGTCGAACAGCACGCCCAATGTGGCGATATACCGGTTCGGGCCAATCTGTTCATTCTCGACGACAATTCCCGCCACGATCGCGTCCAGCGCCGAATCGGACAGCCCCGGGGCACCGCCGCCATGTGTTTTTGCCCACAACAGCCGCCAGCCCTGTCGCTGTGCCTCTCGCCATCCGCCAAACCGCGCGGCATCGGCATTGCGGCCGGCGACATCGACCCTGATTCCGGAAACTTCGAAATCTTGCGACGAATCGATTGGATTCACCCCGCGATCGCTGCCTTCGATCTGTGCGTAAACACCCACGCCTGCCGCACCTGTTGCAAGTGCAAGCGCCATTGGCCAGCGTGCGATGTGCTTCCTGAACGTCACGTTGTGCCTATTGACGCGTCGGACGTGGATTTCCAAGCCTTTTGGCGCTAGCGGGCATCAAATGGACCGCAAGCACAACCAGCCCGAACGCTATACCTACGCCAAGGCCGGCGTGTCGATTTCGGCGGGTAATGCGCTGGTGCGGGCAATTGCTCCGCTTGCCAAGACGACCCGTCGCCCCGGTGCAGATGCCAATCTTGGTGGATTTGGGGGACTTTTCGATCTCAGGGCGGCGGGCTTCACCGATCCCCTGCTTGTCGCGGCCAATGACGGTGTGGGCACCAAGCTCAAGCTTGCAATCGACAGCGGGCGGCACGCAGGCGTTGGCATCGATCTTGTGGCAATGTGCGTCAACGATCTGATCGTCCAGGGCGCAGAGCCGCTATTCTTTCTCGATTACTATGCGACCGGCAAACTTGATCAGGATGTGGCGACCGCTGTGGTTGCCAGCATTGCCGATGGATGCAAGCAAGCCGGGTGCGCGCTGATCGGGGGAGAAACCGCCGAGATGCCCGGCATGTATAGCGACGGCGACTATGATCTGGCAGGCTTTTGCGTCGGGGCGGTCGAACGCAATCAAGTGCTCACCGCAGACAAGGTTGCTGCTGGCGATGCCATCATCGGGCTGGCGTCGTCGGGCATCCATTCGAACGGATATTCGCTCGTCCGCAGGTTGGCAGCTGACAAAGGCTGGAAGCTGAACCGCCCTGCCCTCTTCGATCCGGAGACGCTGCTGATCGACGCACTGATGACGCCCACGCGTATTTACGTGAAATCGCTGCTCCCGCTCGTGCGCAGCGGCCATATCCACGCAATGGCGCACATCACGGGCGGCGGCCTGCTCGAAAATATCCCGCGCGTATTGCCCGACGGACTGCACGCTCATGTCGATGCTGATGCCTGGCCACAGGCGCGCTTGATGGCATTTCTCCAGGCGCAAGGTCAGATCGAGCCAGAAGAATTTGCACGCACATTCAATTGCGGGATCGGAATGGCGGTCATTGTCGACGCAATGCTGGAACATGATGTCAAGATGGCACTCGAAGCCGCAGGGGAAACCGTTTTCTCAATCGGGCATGTGGCGAAGGGCAGCAAGGGCTGTACTGTGTCAGGCGCGGTTGAAACCTGGAGTGCACGAACGGCGTGGAGCGCTGTCTATCATGGTTGACAGGTGGCGGTGAAGGCGCGCGTTGCCGTACTGATTTCGGGAACCGGCAGCAACATGGCCGCGCTTGTCTACGCGTCGCGTCAGGCCAACTGCCCCTATCAAATCGTGCTTGTTGTCTCGAATACGGGTGACGCCCCGGGCCTCGCGGTCGCCAACGCCGAAGGCATCGCCACATTTGCCCATGCGCACAAAGGTTTCAGTCGCGATGACCATGATGCGATTATCGAGCGAGAGATCATCGCATCGGGCGCCACCCACATCGCGCTGGCAGGGTATATGCGGATCCTGTCACCAGGCTTCGTCGCGCGCTGGGCAGGGAAGATCCTCAACATTCACCCGTCGCTGCTGCCGAAGTATAAGGGCCTGCGCACACACGAACGCGCTATCGAAGCCGGTGATGGCCATGGCGGCTGTTCGGTCCATCTCGTAACCGCCGAACTCGACGATGGTGAAGTTCTGGGGCAGACCAGCGTTGCGATCATTCCCGGCGACACGGCTCAAACGCTCGCGGCGCGCGTGCTTATCGCCGAACACCAGCTTTATCCGCGCGTCCTTGCTGATTATGTCAGCCGTGAATCCGCGCCGGACTGGCTACGGGCGAAAATTCGCGCGCGAGCGATGACGCTGCCGTACGCCGAAGAAGGCGTCTCGCACGGCATGACAGTTTTCGGCATCATAAAAGGCAAGAAATTTGCCTACTTCACTGACGATCACCACGGCGATGGGCGCATAGCACTGCTTGTCAAAATCAGTGGTCTCGATGAACAGACCTTGCTGATCGAGGCCGATCCCGACCGGTATTACCGCCCCGCCTATTTCGGCGACGGGTGGATTGCCATTCGGCTCGATATCGGCAGCGTCGACTGGGATGCTGTTGGCGAATGGCTGCGCAAAAGCTGGATGGCAGTGGCACCTGCAAGACTCCGCCGCAACGTGTCGGTGGCAGAAGAATTCTAAGGCCGAGGCCGAAATGCGTCCGCATTATCAGCTACAGCATGAATCAGGTCTTCCGATCGAGTTCGGTGTTCAGCCGCAAACTTGCGCGCCAGAAAAAGAAAGATGGGATAAGCCCCATGAACGCCGCGCCATAGAGCACCCAGCGGACACTTTCTCCTCCCGCCATCGGCTTTACGACATCAGATACGATGCCGAAAAACAACGGCCCCAGCCCCAGCCCGATCAGGTTTTGCGCAAATAGCAACACGGCACTGGCCATCGCCCGGGCGCGCAGTGGGACCAGGCCTTGCGCGCACGAATAGACTGGCCCGACATAAAGCGCGTTGAGCAGCGTCGGCAGAAGGATCAGCACCAGCGCGATTCGCCAATCCTGCGCCCAATATGCCGAGATCGCGATCGGGATGGCGAGCGTCATACCGATTGCAGGCGCAGTCAGCACGTGACGGCGGTTGGTCTTGCCGAACTTATCGGCAAGATAGCCGCCGCCAAATGTCCCGATTATCCCGGCAATCCCGCCACCGATCCCGAACCAGAGGCCGACTTCGCCCGGAGACAATTCGTGCGTTCGCTGGAAGAAGATCGTCGTCCACGTGGCCTTGCCATAGCCCAGAAATGCGGCTGCGGCGCCGCCAATCATGAGATAGACAAATGCACGCGATCCCATGATT
Source organism: Sphingomonadales bacterium (assembly GCA_031425075.1). Classification (GTDB taxonomy): domain Bacteria; phylum Pseudomonadota; class Alphaproteobacteria; order Sphingomonadales; family Sphingomonadaceae; genus Aquisediminimonas. The sequence continues at coordinate 3,322 of JANPIQ010000358.1, read as the reverse complement.
TCCTTGAGCGCGTCTTTGGTCGACATGGTCGGTGCCGCCTGCCGACTGGCTACGGCGGTCGCCATTCGGGGATCGCGCAAGACCAGCCACACGACAATTGCCATCGCGATTCCCGGCAGCCCGGCAAGAAAAAACGCCACGCGCCAGCCATAGGCATCTGCAACCAGCCCACCCATCACCATGCCGAGCAAACTTCCGATGGGAATCCCGAGTGAATAGAATGAGATCGCCGACGCGCGCTTTTCAGGAGGTGCCAGATCGGCAATCAGCGAATGCGCCGCCGGCGTGCATCCAGCCTCACCCACGCCAACACCGATCCGCGCCAGCAGCAGCTGGATGAAGTTCTGCGCAACACCCGAAACCGCTGTCATCGCCGACCAAACGACAAGCGATATCGAAATCAGTCCGACACGGTTGGTTGTCGGCCTATCCGAATAGCGCGCGATGGGAATGCCGAGAAAGGTATAAAAGGCCGCAAACGCAATGCCGGTCATCAGCCCGATCTGCGTATCCGAAAGCCCAAGATCGCGACGGATGGGTTCGGCAAGAATGTTGACGATCTGACGATCGAGGAAATTGAAGATGTAAACGATCAGAAGTATCCACAGAGTCAGCCGCAATGAATTGGGCTTTGCTGCGGGCGAATGGGCCTTTGTCGGCAGAGCAGCTTCGGTCATCCTCACCTTTCGGGATCGGTCAATATCGCAGATAAGCGCGCCGCTCCGTTATCCAGCTATCTTCATCGGCACGTGCGAGCACGTCAAGGTCGTTTGCGACCGATGCCCGATCATCGACCCATTGCCGCAGGCCTGGTCCGCCATTGATCACGTCGATCGCAAGATGGCCTTGCGTATATTCATATTGGAAATCCTCCCCGCGCCAAAGCGCATAGGCCGGATACAATGTGCGAATCGCCTTGAATGCCGCAGCTTGCAGACGCCATGGCTTGAATGCCTCATGGTCGTAGAATGCACCCTCGGCGTGGATATGCACGCCATGACAAAGCTGGCCGACATGCTTGTGAAACGTCGGCTCGAACGCAATCGGGCGCAGTCGGCAGCCGGCCAGCCAGTCGGGTGCGATCCGCTGCATCTCTGCCATCACGTCACGAGACACGATGTCGGGCGCCCCGAACAGTTCGAGCGGGCGCGTGGTGCCCCTGCCCTCGCTCAAGCTCGCGCCTTCGAGCATTACTGTGCCTGCATAAGCGCGCGCCATGTTGAGGTTCGCCGCGTTGGGGCTGGGATTGATCCAGATGCGGTCCGCAGGCCAGCCAAACCCAAGTGCGGCATCAGGTTGATACCCCGACATTTCGATCACCCGGTAATCGACATCAAGATCGAAGTGATCGACAAACCACTGCCCCAACTCGCCAAGCGTCAGACCGTGGCGCATCGGAATAGCAGCAGCCCCGACAAAGCTTTCATAGCCGGCCAGCAATGTCAGCCCTTCCACAGGTCGCCCGGCAGGATTGGGCCGATCGAGCACCCATACCGATTTGCCATGCGCGGCAGCTGCTTCAAGCATGTACAGCAATGTCGTGATGAAAGTGTAGATACGGCAGCCCACATCCTGCAGATCGATCAGAACAATGTCGAATGTGTGCATCGACTGCCCGGTGGGGCGGCGGACATCGCCGTAAAGGCTGAACACCGGAATGCCGTGGACCGGATCGTCGAAATCGGGACTTTCGACCATATTGTCCTGCTTGTCACCGCGTAGGCCATGCTGCGGCCCGAATGCTGCGGTGATGTTTATGCCAGCTGTCACCAGCGCGTCGAGGCTGTGCGTCAGATCGGCGGTGACGGACGCAGGGTGGGCAGCCAATGCCACGCGTTTGCCCTCGAGCGGACGCCGCAATTCGGGTTCAGCCAGCAACCGATCAAGCCCGAACAATGTCATGACTGATCGACCGGCAAGATCATCGCGAAGCAATCCGCATGATGAAAATCGGGCTCTCCTTGTTTGTGACGCAGCGCCCAGAACGATTTGCTGCCATCGATGGCTTCGACAATCACCGACAATTGCAGCAGCCAGTCATCGTCGAACACATCTGGCACCAGCACCTCGGCTTCGAGCCCCATCGAAGTGTCGCGGAAATCGATACTGATCACAGGATCGCGCTCGATCGGGAAATCACGCATTCCTTCTCGAAAGCTGTCGAATCCATACGCGGCCCAGCGCGACGAGGGTGAAAAGTTATATTCGATATAGGGTTCGTTCCTCGGTGTGCGGACAAACGCTTCGCAACAAGTATGATGCCACAAGAGATCGGTACGCAGTGGGGCTTCAGTCGCAGGTAGGACAATTGCCTCGATCGGCACCTCGACGAAATAGCGAACCCAGAGCGACTGCCCCTGCCGCGCGGCCTCGACCGTCACACGCTCGACCGGCCCGCGCGATTGACCCGCCGGGGCGATCAGCTCGAATTGCGTCCGACCCACAATGCTCTCCTTTGGAAGTCCGGCTAAGCATTTGGATTAACGAGAGCAAGGCCCGCATTGGCACTACCTTCGCCTCATGCTACCCACGCGGACATTATGACCAGCTACACGTCCGATCTTTTCCGCACGCTCGAAGCACGCGGCTATATTCACCAGGTAACCGACGCAGCCGCACTCGATGCGATCGCGGCACGTGAAATCGTTTCGGGCTATATCGGGTTCGATGCGACCGCGCCATCGCTCCACGTCGGTAATCTGGTCTCGATCATGCTGCTGAGGCGGTTGCAGCAGGCCGGGCATAAACCTGTCGTTCTGATGGGTGGCGGCACTACCCGGATCGGCGACCCGACGGGCAAGGACGAGGTCCGCAAGATGCTGACCGATGACGCGATCGAGACCAACATTGCCTCGATCCGGACCGCGTTCGAGGCTTTACTGACCTTCGGTGACGGGCCGACCGATGCGGTTATGGTCAACAATCATGACTGGCTTGGCCGGCTTGGCTATATCGAAATGCTGCAGAAAGTAGGGACGCACTTCACGATCAACCGGATGATGGCGTTCGATTCGGTCAGGCTGCGGCTTGAACGCGAACAGCCGATGACGTTTCTCGAATTCAACTACATGATCTTGCAGGGCTATGATTTCCGGCATCTCAACAAGGAGCTGGGCGTTCGACTGCAGATGGGTGGTTCGGATCAATGGGGCAATATCGTCAATGGCGTCGAGCTGACGCGGCGGATGGACGGACGCGAGGTATTCGGACTGACGACGCCGCTGATCACGCGGTCCGACGGTCAGAAAATGGGCAAATCGGTGTCCGGGGCGGTCTGGCTTAACGAGGCATCGCTGCCGTCGTACGATTACTGGCAGTTCTG
>JANPIQ010000357.1:0-2272 GCA_031425075.1 Sphingomonadales bacterium | reverse complement strand
TCGTTGTCATCGGCGCGGTCTAGACATTGGGCGCACAATAGGGAAGCGTCTGCGCATGCGACTCAAACCCCTTCTGGCGCTCTCCGCCATCGCCCTGCCCGCCTTTGCGTTTGCGCAGACCCCGGCTCCTGAAACCTATATCCATGCAGGCAGCCTGCTCGACCGGCCGGGGCAGAGCCCGCGCGGGCCATCGACGATCATCGTGCGAGATGGCAAGATTGCCGAGGTGCGGGGCGGCCTGTCCCCCGCCCCCGCCGGTGTCACGCTGATCGACCTTTCGGGCAAGTTCGTTCTGCCCGGGTTGATAGACAGCCATGTGCACCTCGATTCCGATGCAGGCGGCACGGCGGCGCTGGTCGAGGGCATTACTGACAGCCCCGCGACCACCGCCTACCGCACCGCGGTCAATGCGAAGAAGACGCTGATGGCGGGCTTCACCACCGTCCGCAATCTGGGCGACGGCACCGGCGCGACGCTGGCGCTCCGCGATGCGATTGCGCGCGGCGACATGATCGGCCCGCGCATTCTCGATGCCGGGCGGTCGATCTCGACGACCAGCGGGCATATGGATGCGACGCTCAGCCTCAACGAGGAATTGCACAAAGCGGTCAACCAGGAGAACATCTGCGACGGCACCGAAAGCTGCCGCAAGGCGGTGCGCTACCAGATCCGGCGCGGGGTCGATGTCATCAAGATCGCAACGACGGGCGGGGTGAACAGCCGCATCGGCGTTGGGCTTGGCAAGCAGATTTTCGATGATGAGGTGAAGGCGCTGGTCGATACCGCGCACCTTTATAAAAAGAAGATGGCGGTCCACGCGCACGGGGCCGATGGCGTTAACGCGGCACTCGCGGCGGGTGCGGATTCGATCGAGCATGGCACGCTGATCGATGATGAAAGCGTCCGGCTGTTCAAGAAGAACGGTGCCTATCTGGTGCCGACGCTGTCGACGGTGAACGGCTATCTCGAACGTCTGGCGAAAGACCCCAATGCCTATCCGCCCGATGTGCTGGCGAAGGTGCGTTACCGGATTTCGATCACGGGGAAGAATGTCGAAAAGGCGTATCCGGCGGGTGTGAAGATCGCATACGGCACCGACGCGGGCGTGTCGAAACATGGCCGCAATGGCGATGAATTCGAGGCTTTGGTCAAATACGGGATGACGCCCATGGCGGCAATTGTCGCGGCGACGACCAACGCCGCCGATCTGCTCGGCGTGTCTGCGGAAGTCGGGAGCATCGAACCTGGCAAGACGGCAGATATCATCGCGGTGACCGGCGATCCGCTCAAGGATGTGACGCTGTTCAAACGCATCGGCTTCGTGATGAAAGGCGGCGTTGTCGCCAAGCAGGAATAGCTGTGCTTGCCATCGCGGCCCCCGCTGCCTAACCAGCCGCCGCACATCGGCGGGGAGTGACGTGGCCAGAATCGTGATGAAATTCGGCGGCACGTCGATGGCGGGAACCGAGCGCATCCGCAACGTCGCGCGCCGCGTGAAGCGCGAAGTCGATGCGGGGAATGAGGTCGCGGTGGTCGTCTCGGCGATGGCGGGCGAGACCGACCGTCTGGTCAATTTCTGTCGCGAAGCCGCCCCGCTGCACGATCCGCGCGAATATGATGTGGTGGTCGCGTCGGGCGAGCAGGTTACCGCGGGGCTATTGGCGATTGCGCTCCAGGCAATCGGCGTCAAAGGCCACAGCTGGATGGGCTGGCAATTGCCGATCCGCACATCCTCGGCGCACGCCTCTGCCCGCATCGAGGATATCGATGCCAGCGCGCTGATGTGTTCACTGTCGGATGGGCAGGTCGCGGTCATTCCCGGATTTCAGGGGCTGTCGCACGAAGGCAATATCTCCACATTGGGACGTGGCGGTTCGGATACGTCGGCCGTGGCGGTGGCAGCAGCGGTAAAGGCGGACCGTTGTGACATCTATACCGATGTCGACGGCGTCTACACCACCGATCCCCGTGTCGTCCCACGCGCCCGCAAGCTCAAGACCGTCACCTACGAAGAAATGCTCGAACTCGCGAGCGTTGGTGCAAAGGTGCTGCAAACGCGCTCGGTGGGCCTTGCGATGAAGGAAAATGTCCGCATTCAGGTGCTGTCTTCGTTCACCGAGGACGCCCCCCCTGCAAGCGACCTGCCCGGCACGATGATTGTCGGCGATGACGAACTAGGAGATGACGAGATGGAACGCCAGCTGATCACCGGCATCGCCTATGACAAAAATGAGGCCAAGATCACGCTGACGAGCGTGCCCGACAAGCCCGG
>JANPIQ010000356.1:0-2452 GCA_031425075.1 Sphingomonadales bacterium | reverse complement strand
AAAAGCTTTTGCTGAAGCTGCCGCCAGAATATCGGCTAAGTTATGCCCCTCCAAAAAATCTTGAAGCCGCTGATATTGTTGCCAGTCTTCGAGTGATGTCATGCTGCCTTGCTCCTATGTTTTGTCTTTCTCGGTGGCTTCCAATCTGGTGGCACTGGCTTCAGTAACTCAGTGAGAATCCAATACCGTTGGCCTGTATCGTCAAATTCAATCAAGTGATGGAAGGGCATTGTCCACAGTGGCGGCTGTACTGTTCCAGATCGACCGCTGGGGGAAAGAATGCGATCGCCTGTTTTGAAGGTCTTTTTTGCTGTCTTTTGCATATTGGCTTAGCTAACCCTCTCTCTTTGACTTTCAACGGCTAATTTGCTCACATTTGCCTCGATTCCCTGATTTAATTCGCGCGCGCACAAGTAGTGGCAGGTTGTGTGCATTTTTCTATAACTCTAAAAATGGGTGATTGCTCTTATTTATGCCTCTGAAGCAGAATCAGCAAATTAATGGACTCTAAGCAGTTACTTAAAGCAAATTTGCTCATATTTACCCATATTTGCGATTCAAAATCATATTGCAGCCTCGACATGGTGATGGGTGTGTATTTTCTCAGACTTAAAAGCGTTGTGTTTTTGGCGCGGATTTTGCCCAGTAAGTTATGTGTGGATCTTTTTTTGGCTGAAAATTGACATGGGAACAACCGCCGCATTTGCGGGTAAGTCTGGGATGCTCCAAGAGTCAGGCGATCGCATCATCCTGAAACGGCCTCAACCTCATCCAGCGCCGCCAAGGTCGGGGGGGATTCACCAAAAATTACATTGACAAAGCCATCAGCGACCCTGCTTAGGACTTCTCCGAGGGTGCCGGGGGGAATTATGCCGTACCCAGTGGCAATAGACACCGTGCTTTTGACTGTTACGCCGGGGTCAAGTGGCGCAATTATTACTTTTCCTACTAGAGCCTTTATAGGAAAAGTAATATTTTCCCAATACCGTGAAACTAAGCCTTGCGTCACACCTACAGCAGTGGCGATCGCCTGCTGTGTGGGTTTAATGCCCTGCTCAATCAAAGTGTTGTAGGCTTCGGCTAACTTGTGTTGAGTGGCTTCACCTTTACCTAAACAAGCCGCGTCCAGGTGCCCTGCTTCAATAACCTCGTTTACAGGTAAGCCTGTTTCAAAATCTGTGAGTAGAAACACGCGGTGCAATCCTGACTTGCAGTTATGGCGCAAGCGACCAACGGCCTGCAAAAAGTTGTTGCGGATGTCCTGATCGACAAAGTTTTGAAAGGCAACCTCGTTAAGTGGATCGCTGCCAGACAAAATAAAGTCAGCTCGCAGGCTATGAAGATTTTTGATAGGTGTCCCGACTATGATCAGCTCTCGTTCATCAGCAAAGGCGTTAGATCCTACTGAGTCTCTGAACCATGCACCGTCGCCCTCAGTAGCCCTATCCTTAAACGTAATGACGGGGATGTTACCAAGCTGCGCTTTGATTGCGTTCTCGGCTGCATCGGCACGGTTCCAGCTCTCGTCCGTGGAGCTGCCCGTAAGCCTGCCTAATCCTGTCACCTGAACAATATTTAACTCACCTTTGCATTCTGATTCTTGCTGGATAACGTAGATATCTTCAGGACTGCAATTAAGCGCGTTAGCTGCGTCAGCGCACGACATATCGGCAGACAGAATCACGTTGAGTGCGGTTGCTTCATTGATAGAGTCGGCATACTCATTACGCTCTTTGATGTGAAGTTTACCTTTGTCAATCCATGCGCTCGAAGGCGTAAAAGTATTGCCCTGTAGCGCTTGAATTAGCGCAATTAACCAGCCGTTTCCTAAATAGTCTTTGAGCAATTCAGACAAGGCTTTGTCGCTGGGAAGCAACTTGCCAAGGCTTTTTATAAAGTCAGCTTGAGAATCGTTAAGTTGAAGCTCTATACCTTCGGCAAACGGCTTCAGCGTTTCAAACAGCTCATTGTGATCAACGCCGTGCATAGCGGGTTTATCCATGAGATTGGCGATCACCACTAACAGTTTGATAATTGCTGGCTTATCGTCTCTAGTGGCCTGTTCAATGGCGATTCGGATATCAGAACGAGTCAATGATCGTACCTGCGCTGACTCAACGGATGAGCGTTCATCAAAGATCTGAAAGGTTGCGTCATAGTCGAAATTTTCTGCACTAGGGCGGCTGTCAGGATGCACCCGCAGGCGGCTAGCGGGAAGCTGTAACGCCCGTTCATGCCTAAACCCGAATCCATTCCCTCGTTCTGACTTACATTTTTGAACAAGAGGGCAACCACCGCAGAAAGCATCCGCGTCCAGTCCACGATCTCGGAGGGTGCCGATAGTTTGTGAATAGCTACAGTTCGCAGGGGTGACGATTACATCCTCATCCTTCGCCCGTCTGATCTTTTCTACTCCATTACCTTCCACAACGCGGGTTAAGCCATTGTGACG
>JANPIQ010000355.1:0-5621 GCA_031425075.1 Sphingomonadales bacterium | reverse complement strand
CAGCTTTTGATGGTGAAAAAGCGCGATGCCCCCGACGTTTATGCCGATGACTCACAGCTGACTTCGCTGACAAAATGCCCGAGCGAATGGTGGGTTCCGCTCGAAAAGCGGCTGAGCACCTTGCCGCGGGCTGCCTATGATTATGTCTGGCTGATGGATGTTCCCAACGGGATCGTTCCCATCCCTGCCGATTTCAAACTGTTGTGGAACAATGGCAAAGACAGCGTTTACCGGATCGAAAGCGGCCAACCGCTAAGCGTGCCGCGATCATGACTGCTGCAGTTTCGCTCTCGATCGTCATTCCGTGCTTCAACGAAGAAGCCTGCCTTCCCGAACTGCATCGACGGGTGTCGGCGGCAGCGCAGGGGGTGGCGGGCGACAGCCACGAGATCGTCCTGATCAATGACGGTTCGCGCGATAATAGCTGGGCGATCATGCAGCAACTGGCGGCGCAAGACCCGCATCTTGTGTGCATCAATTTGTCGCGCAATCACGGGCATCAGCTGGCGTTGACCGCCGGGCTTGATCTGTGTGCGGGCGAAACGATCCTGATCATCGATGCGGATCTGCAGGATCCGCCCGAACTTGTCGGCCCGATGATTACGGCGATGAAGGCCGAACAGGCAGATGTGGTGTTCGGCGTGCGGCGGCAGCGTGCAGGCGAGACCGCGTTCAAAAAGGCAACCGCGTCGTTATTCTACCGGCTGTTGTCGCGGCTGACCGATATCGACATTCCTTTGGACGCTGGCGATTTCCGGCTGATGACCAGGCGCGCGCTCGATGCGTTGCTCGCGATGCCCGAACAGGCGCGGTTCGTGCGCGGCATGGTCGCGTGGATCGGCTTCACCCAGCGTCCCTTCGTCTATGATCGCGCCGAGCGCTACGACGGCGATACCAAATATCCGCTGTCGAAAATGATCCGCTTTGCGCTCGATGCGGTCACAGGGTTTTCGACGGCGCCGCTGCGATTTGCCAGCCATGCCGGGCTGTGGCTGGTCGCGGCGTCATTTGTGATCCTTGGCTACATCCTGTTTGGCTGGCTGACCGGCGATACCGTTGAAGGCTGGACGTCGATCATGCTGATCGTTGTGATGCTCGGCGCAGGGCAGATGTTCGTGCTGGGCATGATCGGCGAATATCTGGGGCGGCTCTACGTCGAATCCAAACGCCGGCCTTTGTATATCGTGGCGGACATCGCCGGATCGCCAAGGCCGCCGCACCGGTTGGGGCATGTTGCGGCTCAGGCCGAAATAATCGCCGCCAGCGATACGCCCGGCGGCAAAGGCAATCGCCCTAGCGCGTGACGCTCCAACCCGAAAATGACTTCGAATGCAGAATTCAGCGGCGCGGGGGGAAGCGCATCGTCGCTGCCTTCGCGCCCGCGCAGCTTGCCCCACATCCGGTCTGCCACGGCGAGCGGAAAGAGCAATGAGTTGAACCAGCCCATAAATTCGAGCGTCAAACCTGCATCGGCCACTGCCTGCCGCAGGCTCGCTTTGGTGTAACGGCGATGGTGATGGTTCGCGACATCGTGCGCGCTCCACAGGAAGGGAAAGGCAGGTACGGTGACAAGGATGCGCCCTCCAGGTTTCAGACATCGCGCCAACCCCTGAAGCGCGCCGCGATCGTCCTCGACATGCTCGACCACATCGAGCGCCGCGACAAGCCCATAGGCGCCGCTCTCAAGCCCCGCGAGCGCGGGCAGACGTGCGTCGATCACCGGCTTGCCAAAGCGCTTTTCTGCGACGCGTCGGGCTGAGGCATCGAGCTCGACTGCGTCCACTGTGCCGAACTTTCCGAGCATGGCAAGATTGTGCCCCGTCCCGCAGCCAACTTCGAGCACGCGCCCCCCGGGCTTTGGCGCGATCCGCCGCGCGATCAGATCGTGCAGCACATCGCGGCGCGCGCGATACCACCAGTGCCTTGTATCGAGTTCGGCCATCCGGTCATAGATGATGCGTTCCAAATTGCGCTTCCTATTTGAAGACCCACACGCGGTTGAGCGTGAAGGTGAGGATCGGCGTGACAAAGATGATCGGGATGACGGGCCACCAGGTCGGCCCGCCCATGCGTTCGACGAGCAGCCACACGAAAAACTGGTTCGCAAGAAATCCCAGTGTGTTGACGGTGAAGAACCGCGCGGTGCGCACCGGCGCATTGTCTCTGGCGCCATGCCCTGCAAAGCTGAAACGCGAATGGAGGATGTAGCCGATGCCGGTGAAGGTCAGATACACCAATGTCATCGAGAGCATCGGGGCCACGCCCAGAAATTCGGCAACCGCCCAATAGGCGGCGGCAACCGCTATCGTCAGGAATCCGCCGGTCAGCCCGAACCGGACAATCTGCCCGATCAGGATGCGCCGGTTCCCCGCTTGCTCGCTTGCCTGCACCACGCCTGCGTGTTCCATCATTGCCCTTTAACCATGAGCCATTAAGGCGCAGTTGAAATTTGGCAACGCGCGCGGGGAATGATGGCGGGAATCGAACGCGGTGATACCAGCATCCTGGCGCAACGCTGGCGCTGGCTGGTGTTTGCGTGGTGGGTCGTTGTTTGCGCGTATCTGGTCATCAAGAGCCAGCCGCAGATTTTCTGGTTCGCGCTTGGCGATACCGACGATAATATGCGGCTGATGCAGGTCCGCGCGCTGCTCAACGGGCAGGACTGGTACGATCTGCGCCAATACCGCCTCAATCCGCCGGAGGGCGCGAACATCCACTGGTCGCGCCTCGTCGATCTGCCGATTGCCGGGCTGATCCTGCTCGGGCGGCTATTTGTCGATGGGCCGATGGCGGAGAAATTTGCCGTCGCCACCGCGCCGTTGATCCCGCTCGGGGTCGTGTTCGCGGCGCTTGGCGTGGTCGCGCGGCGGCTGGTGGCACCATCGGCGGCAATCATCGGCCCGGCGATTTTCGTCGGATTCATCACCGCGATGACGATGTTCCATCCGCTGCGGATCGATCATCACGGCTGGCAGCTTGCGATGCTGTGCGTCATGCTGGCGGGTCTCGCCGATCCAATGCCGCTGCGTGGCGGGATCACTGTCGGGATTGCCACTTCGATCTCGCTGGTGATCGGGCTTGAACTGCTGCCTTGGCTCGGCATTGCCGGCGCAGGGATCGTGATCCGCTGGATATTCGATCTCAAACAGACCGCGCGGCTGCGGGGCTATGCGCTGTCACTGGGCGCTGGCGTCGGGGCGGGGTTTCTCGGCTTTGCATCGAACGATAACTGGGTGCCGCGCTGCGATGCGCTGACGCCGGCATGGGTTTCGGTGCTTGCGCTGACAGCGGCGATGTTGCTGCTGATTTCGTCGCTCCGCCTGAACAAACCGCCGCTGCGATTGCTGGCGGCCGCGCTGGCGGGGGGCGTCGTGCTCGCGTTCCTGGCGCTTGCCTGGCCTGATTGTATCGGCCGGCTCGAACAGGTGTCGCCCGCGCTGCAGAAAAATTGGCTCGACAATATCAGCGAGGCCCGCCCGCTTTACACGCGCAACTGGCCGTCTATTTTGTCGGCATCGGTGGCGCTGATCGGAATGGGCGGCACGCTCTGGATGGCGTGGCGCGAAATGGGCAGCGACAAGGGCGCGGCCTGGGCATCGATTGCGCTGATGTCGGTGGGATCGTGCCTCCTCACTTTGTGGCAGGCGCGGCTTGCCCCTGCAGCCCTGACGCTCAGCACGCCGGGGGCCGTGGCGCTGGCATGGGCAGTGTTGCCAAGTCTGCGGGCAAGCCAATCGGTGCTGGTGCGAACCGTTGGCGTGGTCGCGGCGTTTCTGGTGGTTTCGGGGCTGGCGGTGCAACTGGTTGCTGGTTTCATCCCGACCGGCGAACGCAAATCGCAGGGGCAGAAACTGGTCAACAAGGCCAATGCGTCATGCCCCACAATCCCCTCGCTCGCGCCGATTGCAAAGCTGCCTAAAGCGACGATTCTCACGATGGTCGATCTGGGGCCTCGGCTGATCACGCTGACGCACCACAGCGCGATAGCAGGGCCCTATCACCGCAATGGCGATGCCATCCTTGATGTTCACAGGGCGTTTCGCGGCACTGCCGACGATGCCCGCGCGGTGATGCGCGAACATGGCGCCACATTGCTGCTGCTCTGCCCCGATATGTCCGAAACCACGATTTACGAAGCGCAGAATCCCAAAGGATTTTACATGCAACTGGTCCAGCGCGAAGTTCCGGCGTGGCTCGAACCGGTGCCGTTGCCTGCGCGGTCTCCGTTCAAGCTCTGGCGGGTGCGGGGCTGATGCACTCGCTGCCGCTGTTTGTCCGGTTGGAGGGGCGCACCGTCATTCTGGTGGGGGACGGCGATGCGGCGGCGGCCAAGCGCCGTTTGCTCGAACGCGCGGGCGCGGTAATCGGGAGCGAAGATTCACACAGCGCATTGGCATTCGTCGCAGTCGATGATGCCGACGAAGCTCAGTCAGTGTGCGCCCGGCTGAAAGCGCGCGGCGTGCTGGTCAACGCGACCGACCGGCCGCATCTGTGCGATTTCACCATCCCGGCCATCGTCGATCGCGATCCGGTGCTGATCGCCATCGGCACAGGCGGTGCATCGGCAGGGCTGGCAAAGGCGCTGCGACAGCGGCTTGAAACGATGCTTCCTGCCTCGCTTGGGCGGCTCGCCGATGCGATGCAGGCGGCGCGCGGTGCGATGCGGGCGCGGTGGCCCGAGGGGGCGGACCGGCGTCAGGCGATCGATGCGGCATTGGCCGAAGATGGGGTGTTCGATCCGCTCGTCGATCATGGCGAAGCGCCCGATACCGCGCGTTGGATTGCCGGGGCAGATGGCGGCCTTGCTTCTGCGATCCACCGGTTCGAACTCGATCATGACGATCCCGATCTTCTCACCATCGGGCAGGCGCGTTTGCTCTCCAAAGCCGACGTCGTTTATCACGCACCGATGATCGCGCCTGCCATCCTGGATCGTGCCCGTGCCGATGCGCGCCGCGTCGAATGGTGGAGCGCCGATGATCCGCCACGCGAAGGACTGGTAGTCGTGCTGATGAAGGCGCTGCGCTGATGCGCGGATTCGTTTACGATGCCACCGGCGCTGCCGAAACCGGATTTGCCGATGCCGAAGCCGCAACGGGCCGTGCGGCGCTGGTCTGGCTCCATTTCGATGGCCGCGATGAAAGGGCGGTTACCTGGCTCAATGCACAACAGGGCATCCCACCGCTGGTGCGGGCGGCGCTGATCGCGGTCGAAACACGGCCGCGCGCGGAGATTCTCGAAACCGGCGCGCTGATCAATCTGCGCGGGCTGGGGGCCACGCCCGATGACGATCCCGACGAACTGGTGTCGATCCGGATATGGGCCGAGGCCGGGCGGGTGGTGTCTGTCACCAAGCGCACCGTTGTTGCGCTCGATGAAGTTGCCAAGCGCTTCACCAGCGGCTGCATCCACGATCCCGGCGATTTAGTGACCGCCGTTGCCGATACGATTACCGACGCGCTCGATCCCGATGTTGCAGCGCTTGGCGATCATGTCGACAGCTGCGAAGCCGATCTGACCGCAGCCGATGTCTATCGCGTGCGGCGTCAGATTTCGAAGACGCGCAATCGCGCCATCGGATACCGGCGCTTTGTCGCGCCGCAGCGCCAGGCGCTCGAACG
>JANPIQ010000354.1:0-2384 GCA_031425075.1 Sphingomonadales bacterium | reverse complement strand
ACCGGCTCGATTTGAGCCGGGTCGCCAACCACTACCACTCTCTCCGAACGAATGATTGCGCCGACTGCGGCTTGAGGCAGCGCTTGTCCTGCTTCATCGATGAGAAGCCACCCAAAGGCTTTCGGCGGCAGCTTGCCGAACATCCTGCCGACAGAAGCGAAAGTCGTGGATACGAGCGGCACGACGAGAAACAACGTCGCCCACAAATCTGGCAAAAGCGCCTCCTTCTCCGCGCTCGGCAGAGAGTTTCCAGAAAGCACATTCATGAGGACGCCCAGATTGCTCCGAAGCGGTTTTGCGGCGGCATCAATGAAGGCACGGTGGAGATTAATTGCTTCTACGAACAGATCGTCCCTCGCGCGCTGTGCCTCATTCGAAAACCACAGGGTTGCTTGCTGGCGCTCCCGGTACCCTTCCCTGAAAAAAGCTGCGTCGGGTATTACGACGCCATGCTTCGCCTTCGCTTGCGCTATGCGTGCTTCCGCTGCAACACGGCTGGCATTCGCTGCGTTAAGAGCGGAGGCAGTTTGCTCACACGCGCTCGCAGCGGATCTGTCTACTCCCTCCGCTCGATTACGTTGCTCTAATTCACGAGCAACTAGGTCACGCGTCCGATCGAGTTCAGTGCGTAGCGAACTGTTCGTTTGCGTCCATTGACGCGCTCTAGCGGTGGCCCAAAGGCGAGACCAAAACCCTGGGCGACCTGCCAGATGCGCTGTGCATCGCCTCTGGTGTTCCGAAAATTGAGCTTCGGCTGATGCAAGACTCTCGCGAGCATTTTTGAGCGACGCTTCCGCTTGCTCAAGCTCTCCTATTGCCACGTCGTGCGCTTTTCTCGCCGCTTGTTCTGCGGCAACGAGCGCATCTAGCTTCAGCACATCCTGTCGCAAGCTTTCGAGCCACGTTTGCCATTTCTGGCTCTTCTCAAACGATGCCTTGAAGCGCTTCCGAGCGGTGTTCCAACGATCAAGCGCATCCGCGTGGCCTTGTGGTGGCTTCTCCTCAGTTACTATTTTCGGCTCGGTGAATTCGACTTCGCCGGTAGCGGGGTCTGTCTTTGACACCTGCGGCACTCCTCCCGCTGCCGCGGAAAGGTAGGCGTTCATGCTCACATCGTCGTTCCACCAAAACGTATTCTTAAAGTTCCAGCGATTCGTAGAGTTTCCGAGCACCGCCGCTACGAGGCCCCACGTTTCTCGTTCATGAATTTCATCCGACAGCACTTTGAAATATCGGAGATCGCCCGCATCTGACGCGATGGAGGCAACGCTTGGGATTTCGCGACTCACATTTTCCACCGCTCTGTTATTTGACGAAGCGACCACCATCTCGAAACCCCTCAGACTTGGATCGAGGCGATATAAATGGAGCCAGGCATTTCCGGCCTTCAGCTTTTGACCGGAGTGATTGAAACAGGCTTCTGGGTCATCAAATCGCATCATCGCTTCGGCTAGCCCGGTCACCACACCCGCAAGGATGTCGCGGAGCAAAGTCGTCTTGCCAGTTCCCGGCGGGCCATTCACCCCCAGCATTCCTCCGCTCCAGGTTTCGGCGAACGCGAGATTAACGGCCGCTTGTTGAAGAAGGGTGAGTGAAGGGCGCCCCGGTCCCGGCCACCGCGAAAGCCCTTTAAGGCGAGGAGCGATGGCCGCTTCAAGTGCCTCTTGGTCTCGCAACAAGTCCGCACGTTTTCGCGGGGACAGAATGCCGAGGTATCGCTTGAGATTCTCAGGTGCTTTCTGATCATTCAAAAGGGTGCGAGCCAAACCTAGATCGGGGAGAAAGAAGCTGTTGAGAAGCAGTGGCTCGGGAGGATTCGGATTCTTGTAGTGCTCGTAGCTGCGAATGGCGAAGGAGGGCGCTTCGACCATTTCCGCAACAAGACCGGTCTCTCGAAGAAGCGCCTGATACGCAGCGTGAAGCGCTTTTCTGGTAAGCGGCGTCTCACGCTTTTCTTCATCGTTTTCGCCGTGACCGAACCGCAAAAGTTCCTTTTCAACCCGCTTCACTATTTCAGGTTCAACGTGCGGCCAGCTCGCAAGGTCAGTCAGCGCGCCGTTGAGCGCCGCCATGACGCCCCAGCCGAAGCTCGAAACCGAGACTGCGGGCGATTCGACCAGCCTTCCCTGCTTGTCGACGATCACCGTAGCCAAGATCGCATTCGCTTTCGATCCAGGAAAATCGGGCCGGGAGTCTCCGAATCGCTCGATCAAACGGGCGATGGCTTTGTCCATCTTGATCGTTCCGAGCACGATTTGATAATACAGGCGGCAATTGGGGCGAGATTTCTCACCGCGTTCCCATGGCAGATCGCTGTCCCCGAGAGAGGCGACGGCGCTTCGATTCCCCGCGGCCAACTGCTCAGGCCGGCCAAAGGCAGGAGG
>JANPIQ010000353.1:0-9500 GCA_031425075.1 Sphingomonadales bacterium | reverse complement strand
CATGAGCGAACAGCGCCCGTCGCCTGTGAGCGAGCGGCCAGAACCCGCCGACGATCGGCACGAACGGATGCAGCGCGTGCGCATCGGGCTCACAGGGCTTGCCGCGGTGCTGCTGCTGGTGTTCGTCGCGACGTTCGCCATCACGCGGTTGCAAGCGCCTGTGGCCAATAACAGCGTTGCTGCCGAGAGCGGAGATGAACCGCTCGCCGATCTGGGAGTCGCGCCCGGCGCTTCGGATGACAATCAATCGCTCCCTGCCAAATCGAAGTAAAACTCTGAGAACTTAAGTTATCGATTCCCCTATTTTTGGGGAACATAAGTAGAATATCGTCATTGCACGACGAAATACCCTGGGCATTACCCTGAAAAACCACTCATTCCCCGATTTTCCCTTAATTTCCCGTTGTATCCCTGATCGGCCCTTGGTAGGCTTGTTGTCGTTAGGGCGGGATGTTCCCGAGTCAGGGGCCGATGGTCGGGAAGCGGTTCCGGGCACGGGGGCGCGTCGCCCGGAAAGTGCCGGATCAGGCCAGGTCGATAGCGGCCACGACTGTTTGCGGACCAAGGGTTGCGAGGATGAGCGTTGGGCGAGCGGGAAAGCTTCATCGGCTATGCCATCCAGGCGATCGACGCCAAAGGCCGGGTTGCGATTCCGGCAACGCTGCGCGGCCCGATGGAAACCAACAATGGCGGCCGCAGCCTGTTCATCGATCAGCATGAAGATGAAAGCTGCCTTGTCGCGTTCGACAGGGGCTGGGTGCAGCTCCGCCGTGATCAGATCGCGCGAGACGAAGCGTTCGAACGCGATGCAGGACGCGGGTTCGATCTTGCCAAGGCGCGCCGCGACCCCTTCGTTACCGCAGAGCCCGCTCCGTTCGATTCGAGCGGCCGGTTCGTGTTGCCGCCATTCCTGCGCGCGCTGGCCGGGCTGACCGATCTCGCCTTTTTCAGCGGTGCTATCGATTATGTCGAAATCTGGAACCCGCAGCACGTTCTCGACAGCGACCGCGCGCCTGACAGGGCCAAACGCTATGTCGAATGGCAGTTGGCGCAAAAGGGCGAGCGGTGAACGGGGGCCCGCACATTCCTGTCTTGCTCGACGAGGTGATTGCTGCGCTGGCGATCGCGCCTGATGAAACGCATGTCGATGGCACGTATGGCGCAGGCGGCTACAGCCGCGCCATGGCTGCCGCCGGGGCGCGCGTGATCGCGTTCGATCGTGATCCCGATGCAATTGCGGTGGGCCGCGCTGCTGCTGATGATGGCATCATTCTGGTCGAAGCGCGATTTTCCGACATGGCGTTGCATATATCGACGCCGGTCGATGGCGTGGTTCTCGATATCGGCGTGTCTTCGATGCAGCTCGATCAGCCGGCGCGCGGGTTTTCGTTCCAGGGCAATGGACCGCTCGATATGCGGATGGAACAGTCAGGCGAAAGCGCCGCTGATTTCGTCAACACTGCCGATGAAGCCGTTATTGCCGATGTCATTTTCCGTTACGGCGATGAGCCCAAGTCGCGCCGGATTGCACGCGCGATTGTCGCCGCCCGGCCGCTCACCACAACGGGCGAACTGGCGCGCGCGGTGCGCAAAGCGACAGGATGGCGCGATGGCGACAAAAAGGATCCGGCGACGCGCACATTCCAGGCGATCCGCATTCACATCAACCGCGAACTCGAAGAACTAGCCGATGGGCTGGTGGCAGCCGAAGCCCTGCTGTCCGACGGCGGGCGGCTCGTGGTGGTCACGTTTCACAGCCTTGAAGACCGGATGGTCAAGCTCTTCTTCCGCGATCGCAGTGGCGCCGCGCCGCAAGGGTCACGCCATTCGCCTGCCGGCCCTGTCTTGCGCGCGCCAACATTTGCGGCCGTCGCCAAGCCCATTACCGCAAGCGATGCAGAGCTTGCCCGCAATCCCCGCGCGCGATCTGCGACGTTGCGCTCTGCCCGCCGCACTGCCGCGCCCGCCTGGGGCCATATTCGAAAGGATGCATCATGATTGCCCAACGTTTCCGCCCCGTTGGCTGGGTTGCAGGCGTGGCCGTTGCGGCGTGCGCACTGTACATGATTTCGCTTCAGGTTGCCACCGAACGCGGCCGCCTTGAAGAGATCGACCGCAAGATCGCCGCCACCAAGCGTGAGATCCGCCAGTTGCAAACCGAGGTTGGAACACGCGCCTCGCTTCGCCAGCTCGAACGCTGGAATGGCGATGTGCTGGCGTTGAGTGCACCGTCTGCCGGGCAGTATCTTTCGGGAGAAGCGGCTTTGGCATCGGTTGACAGCGAACAGCTCGGCCCTGCTAGTGCGGCGCCGCCACCTGTTATGATGGCGGTCATGTCGTCAGACCAAGAGGTGCCTGTTGCAGACAGGCCGTTGCTGGCTGCGATGACCGAAAAAGCACCCATCAAGCCGCTGACAAAGGTCGATCGTGTTGTGCAACAGGCAATTGCGCCGCGCGACAAAGCCGCCTTTGCAGACCGTGCGCCCCAAAAAGCCCCGATACGACTGGCGCGGGTCGATGCCGATTTGCTCGATCGGGGCACTCTTGGCGATCTTGTAAGCAGGGCCGGTCGCGAACGCGACAAGGGTGCGCCCAAACCGTGACAACGCTTGTCGCCCGCCCCCAGCGCGCGCGCCACGCGGGCGACAAGGCGTATAGCATAGGCGTCGCGCATCAGCGGCTGATGGTGCTGATGCTGTTGTTCCTGATCGTCGGCAGTGTGATCGGCGCGCGACTGGTGGCGCTGGGGTTCATGGACGATGGGCTGTCGGTCGCGCGATCTGTGACAGGCCTTGCCGGTCGTGGCGATCTGGTCGATCGCAACGGCGATGTTCTGGCGCGGACGATCGAGGCCTGGTCGGTGGGCGTTCATCCCAACAAGCTGCTCGGACGGCCGGAGGATCTGGCACCGCAGCTCGCGGCGCTGATGCCCGAAAGGACCGAAGCCCAGTATCTTGCACTGCTCACATCAGGTGCCAACTTCACCTATCTCCGGCGCCGTGCGCTTCCCGATCTGGTCGCAGCGGTCAATGCGCTGGGAGAGCCCGGCATGGCTTATGCGCGCGAGCCAGAGCGACTCTATCCACAGACGACGCTCGCCGCACATGTGATCGGATATACCGATTTCGACGGTAACGGCGTGATGGGCATGGAACGCGTGCTCAACGAAGCGTTGACCGACAGCACCCGTAAAGGTGCACCTGTCGCGCTGTCGATCGATCGCCGCGTTCAGGCCGCGATGGAAAGCGAATTGTCGGCGGCCATGGTCGATTTGCGCGCGCAAGGTGCCACGGGGCTTGTTCTCGATGTCGAGACCGGCGAACTTCTTGCGATGGTCTCGCTGCCCGTTTTCAATCCTAACAAATCAGGCCAGGCCGCGCCTGAAGCGCGGCGCAACAACGTGACGCAAAGCGTGTACGAGTTGGGCAGCACGTTCAAACCGATCACGATGGCCGCAGCGATCGATACAGGCACGGTGACGAACCTTGCACGGCGGTTCGATGCGACCGCGCCGGTTTCGATCGGACGGTTCAAGATCAGTGACACTCATCCGCAGCGCCGCTGGCTCAACATTCCCGAAACACTCGTCCATTCGTCGAACGTCGCAACGGCGCGCATTGCCGATGAAATCGGCCAGGCGAAGATGGATGCGCTGTTCCGCAAGCTGGCATTTTACGAACCGCCGCACGTCGAACTGCGCGAACGGGGTCGCCCGCTGACGCCGCAATATTGGGGTCGGCTGACAACCATGACGGTCGCCTATGGGCATGGCATTGCCGTGACGCCGCTGCATCTTGCGAGCGCCTATGCAGCGCTGGTCAATGGTGGCATCTGGCGGCCTGCAACATTGCTCAAGGTGCCGAAGGGCAAAGCCGTGAAGGGTCGCCGGGTATTTTCGCAATCGACCAGCGATACGATGCGCCAGATGCTGCGGATGATCGTGACCGACGGCACCGGGAAAAAGGCCGACGTTCCGGGCTTCCGCGTCGGGGGGAAGACTGGCACGGCGGAAAAGCCGGGCGTCGGAGGCTATTCGAAGACGGTCAATGTCTCGACCTTTGCCGCAGCATTCCCGATGGATGCCCCGCGCTACGTGGTGATCGCGATGCTCGATGCACCCAAAGGCAGCGCGCTTTCGGCAGGCCAGACAACCGCAGGATGGACGGCGGCACCTGTCGTATCGAAGGTTATCGCACGCACCGGGCCGATGCTCGGCGTCTATCCCGATACCGCGCGCGAAGTGGATATGTCTGCGATCATGCCGTTGCTGTGGAAAGCAAAGGGTGAATGATGCGATTGGGCGCGCTCATTCATAATGACGATCCGACGCTAGTGACGGGCTTTGCCATCGACAACCGCAAAGTCGCCACAGGCAATGTGTTCGGCGCGTTTCGCGGGGCGGTGTCGAACGGAGAGGATTTTATTCCCGACGCAATCGCCAATGGTGCCATCGCAATTGTCGCTGCCCCGGAAATCGAGATCGAAGGTGCAGCGCATATCCGCAGCCTTACCCCCCGGCTCGCCTTTGCGCAGATCGCCTCCCCGTTTTACCAGCCATATCCGGAAACTGTCGTCGCCGTAACCGGAACCAACGGAAAGACGTCGACGGTCGAACTGACGCGCCAGCTCTGGCGGATGGCAGGGCAGAGTTCGGCCTCGATTGGCACGCTCGGGATCACCACCCCCGATGAGCGGACGATCACTGGCCTGACGACCCCCGATATCGTGACATTCCTATCGAACATGGCAGGGCTCGAGCGCGAAGGCGTCAGCCATGTTGCGTATGAAGCGTCGAGCCATGGGCTGCATCAATATCGCTGCGAAGGCCCGCGGGTCGCTGCCGGCGCATTCACCAATCTGTCGCGCGATCACCTCGACTATCACGGTGATATGGCCAATTACCTGACCGCCAAGTTGCGGCTGTTTTCCGAAGTGATCGCCGATGATGGCGCTGGCATCGTCTGGACCGACGACGATTATTCCGCCCGGTTCATCGATCTTGCGCGCGAGCGTGGGTTGAAACTCGTAACCGTTGGTGAACGGGGCGACACGCTGCGGCTTGCAGCGCGCGAGGCGACATCGCTTGGCCAGACGCTGACGATCGAGGCACAAGGCGCGCTTCACAAGGTCGTTCTGCCGCTTATCGGCGCGTATCAGGCCGCCAATGCGCTGGTCGCCGCAGGGCTGGTCATCGCAACGGGCGGCGATGTTTCATCGACGCTGTCCGCGATGGCGCGGCTTCAACCGGTACGTGGGCGGCTCGAACGCGCAGCAATCAGCCGCGCCGGGGCGCCGATCTATGTCGATTATGCCCATACTCCCGACGCGCTGCAGGCCGTGATTGCCGCATTGCGGCCGCACGCCAAAGGCCGGATCGTTCTGGTGTTCGGCGCAGGCGGCGATCGCGATGCCGGAAAGCGGCCCGAAATGGGCAGGGTTGCCGAAAAATTCGCCGATCATGTCATCGTGACCGATGATAATCCGCGCACCGAGATGCCGGCGTCGATCCGCGCCGCGATCATCGAAGGCTGCCCGACTGCACGCAACATCGATGGCAGGCGCGATGCGATTGCCGCTGCGATTGCCGAGGCGCGCGGCGATGACATTGTCATCATCGCAGGCAAAGGCCATGAACAGGGGCAGATTGTCGGCGATCGCGTGCTGCCGTTCGATGATGTGACCGTGGCGCGCGAGTGTGCAGGATGACCGCGCTCTGGACCGCAACCGAAATTGCCGCTGCTACGGGCGGGTTCGCGTCGATTGACTTCGAAGTCAGTGGCGTCGCGTTCGACAGCCGTGAAGTCGGGAATGGCGATCTCTTCATCGCGCTCAAGGGCGATGCGACCGACGGGCATCGCTTCGTCGATCAGGCCTTTGGGCAAGGCGCGGGCGGGGCGATTGTTTCGGCACCCGTCGCGCATCCGCACGTGCTGGTGGCAGATACGACTGCAGCGCTCGATGCGCTTGGCAAGGCTGCGCGCGCGCGCACGTCTGCGAAGGTGGCAGGTGTCACCGGATCGGTTGGCAAGACCGGCACAAAGGAGGCGCTCTCCGCTGCGCTCGCCCGTGCCAATCGCGGGCCGGTGCATCGATCGGTCAAAAGCTACAACAACCATACAGGCGTGCCGCTCAGCCTGGCCCGTACCCCGTACGATACCGCGTTCGGCGTGTTCGAAATGGGCATGAACCACGCAGGCGAACTGGCGGCGCTGACGCAGCTGGTCCGCCCGCATGTTGCGCTGATCACGACGGTAGCGGCGGTCCATCTTGAATTTTTCGCATCGGTCGAAGGCATAGCCGATGCCAAAGCCGAAATCTTCGAAGGGCTGGTTCCCGGCGGCACTGCGATCATCCCGTTCGATAGCGCCTATCGCGATCGCCTTGCAGCCCATGCGCGCCGCACGACAG
This sequence comes from Sphingomonadales bacterium, assembly GCA_031425075.1. GTDB lineage: Bacteria > Pseudomonadota > Alphaproteobacteria > Sphingomonadales > Sphingomonadaceae > Aquisediminimonas. Next base: position 3,092 of record JANPIQ010000353.1, on the reverse strand, counting down.
AGACGCTGCTGACATTCGGACGCGGCGATGGCGCCGATGTGCGGATCCTCGATGAGATGGCGGTTGCAAACGGCACGATGGTTTCGCTGCATGTGCCCGACGGCGAGTTAAGCTTCACGCTGAGCCAGCCGGGCGCGCACTGGGTGTCGAACGCGGCTGCGGTGATTGCGGCAGTATTCGCGCTCGGCGGAGATCTTGCAGCGGCTGGCCTTGCGCTTGGCGATTTGGCCGCGATCGACGGACGCGGTGCGCGCCATGCGATCAATGTCAGCGGTGGAGAAGCGTTGCTGATCGACGAAGCTTATAATGCCAACCCGACATCGATGGCGGCGACGCTTGACGTGTTTGCAACGGTGCCCGCAACGCGGCGGATTGCCGTTCTGGGCGCGATGGGCGAACTTGGCACCCAAAGCGAAGCGCTCCACGCAGGGCTGGCACCATCGGCGATGGCAGCGGGCGTCGATTTGGCGCTGCTCGTCGGATCGGCGATGGCGCCGCTGGCCCGTGCGCTTGAGGGGCAATGCGATGTGCGCCATGTAGCGGACGCCGATGCCGCTCTTGAATCGCTTCAAAAAGCGATCAGGCCGGGTGACGCCATTCTCATCAAAGGGTCGAACGCGATCGGGCTTGGCCGGATCGTCGTCTCGCTCAAGGGCGGGCAGAACTGATGTTGTATTTCTTGGCAGAACAGGTTGGTTTCCCCGGCATATTGAATCTGCTGCGCTATCTGTCGTTCCGCACCGGCGGCGCTGTGGCCACAGCACTTGTCATCGGCCTTTTGATCGGGCCAAAGTTTATCGGCTGGCTGCGGCTCCGGCAGGGCAAGGGCCAGCCGATCCGCGATGATGGTCCGCAATCGCACCTTGCCAAGGTCGGCACCCCCACAATGGGCGGGCTGATGATCCTCACCGCGCTCGGCATTTCGGTTTTGCTGTGGATGGACCTGTCGAACCCGCTCGTCTGGGCGTGCCTCCTGGTGACGGCAGGCTTTGGCCTCGTCGGTTACAAGGACGATTATGACAAGGTGAAAAAGCGCAGCCACAAAGGGATTTCCGGAAAGGTGCGCTTGCTCGCCGAATTCATCATTGCCGGCATCGCGGTAGCGATCATCACTGCCAATTCGAGCACCAATCTCCATATTCCGTTCGTCAACGGGCCGGTCGCCGATCTGGGCTATTTCTATATCGCGTTCGGGGCGTTCGTGATCGTGGCGTTCGGCAATTCGGTGAACCTGACCGACGGTCTCGACGGCCTTGCGACGATGCCCGTTATCATCGCGTGCATCGCGTTTATGATGATCGCCTATCTGGCGGGTAACGCGAAGTTCGCCGACTATCTCGGCATCCCCTATGTGGAGGGTGCGGGCGATCTGGCAATATTGTGCGGCGCGATTGTCGGCGCGGGTCTGGCATTCCTCTGGTTCAATGCGCCGCCAGCGGCGGTGTTCATGGGCGATACCGGCAGTCTGGCGCTGGGCGGCACGCTCGGGGCGATTGCTGTAGTCGCCCACCATGAATTCGTGCTGGCAATCATCGGCGGGCTGTTCGTCGTCGAAGCCTTGTCGGTGATCATCCAGGTGTTCTGGTTCAAGCGCACGGGCAAGCGCGTGTTTCGCATGGCGCCTATTCATCATCATTTCGAACAAATTGGATGGTCCGAACCGACTGTTGTCATCCGGTTCTGGATCATCGCCTTCGTTCTCGCGCTGGCGGGCCTTAGCACGTTGAAGCTGCGGTGATCACGTCAGACCTCTGGCGCGGCAAACGCTATGCCGTGCTCGGGCTGGCGCGTTCGGGTGCGGCGACCGTGCAAGCGCTGCTGGCGTCTGGGGCCGAGGTTGTGGCGTGGGATGAGCGGGCCGAGGCGCGCGATGCGATGGACCCCTCTTCCTCTCCCGCAAGGGGAGAGGAAGGTTCTGCCCTCCCCCCCGGCGGGGGAGGGACAGCCGCGCCGCGGCAGGGAGAGGGGGCATTGTCACTCGCCGATCCCCTGACCCTCGACCTCACCGGCTTCACCGCCGTCGTCGTCTCCCCCGGCGTCCCGCTCAACCGCCACCCGATCGCGGCACACGCAGCGAAATACGGCGTCCCCGTCATCGGCGACATCGAACTTTTCGCGCAGGCCCGCGCCGAGCTGCCGCCGCACAAGGTTGTCGGCATCACCGGCACCAACGGCAAATCGACAACGACCGCGCTGGTCCACCACATCCTGAAGACCGCGGGCGTGCCGACGACGATGGGCGGCAACATCGGCCTGCCGATCCTGGGGCAGGAGCCGCTGCCAGCGGGTGGCGTCTATGTGCTCGAACTGTCGAGTTATCAGATCGACTTGACCTTCTCCCTCGATTGCGATGTCGCGGTGCTGCTCAACATTACGCCGGATCATCTGGACCGATATGACAGCTTCGTCGCCTATGCATGGGCTAAAGGCCGGTTGTTCAACCTCCAAAGCTTCCATCACTTGGCGATCTTGGGCGGCGACGGTCCAATGATTGATGCAATCTTTGAGGAGTGCGACGAGACCTGGGAGCAAAATATCCGACGGCTTTCCGTCTCTGACGTCGACCAACCGGCTTGGCCCGCTCTGCAAGGCCCGCACAACGCGCAGAATGCAGCGGCAGCGGTCGAGGTCTGCCGAGACCTAGGCTTGACTGTGGAGCTGATCGAAACCGCCCTCCGCAGCTACCCCGGCCTCCCGCATCGCATGGAGCGCATCCGCGACTTGAACGGCGTCTTGTTCGTCAACGACAGCAAGGCGACCAACGCCGACAGCGCCGCGCCCGCGCTCGCGGCCTACCCCGCGATCCGCTGGATACTCGGCGGGCAGGCGAAGGCGGCGGAGCTCGACACGTGCGTCCCGCATTTCGGACATGTCCGCTCGGCCTATACCATCGGCGAGGCGGGCGGGATGTTCGCCGACCTGCTGCGCCGGCACATGACGGTCGAGGAATCGGGGACACTCGCTGTCGCCGTCCAGCACGCTGCGCGCGATGCGGCGGCGGGGGAGACGGTGTTGCTGTCGCCCGCTTGCGCCAGTTTCGACCAGTTCCGCGATTTTGAAGATCGCGGCGACCAGTTCCGCCAGCTCGTGGA
>JANPIQ010000352.1:0-17619 GCA_031425075.1 Sphingomonadales bacterium | reverse complement strand
CCGGGCGGCAGGATCGATTCCGGCGCATCCTGACTGATCGCCGGGATCGCCGCAGCCAGCGCCAGCGCGGCACCGGCGACCACCCATCGCGTTCTATTTGGGGAGCGCATCGAGATCGACCGGCTGTTCCTGTTTGACCTGCGGCTGTTCCCCTGCACGTTGCGCAAGGAACATCATGGCTGCGGCGATCCCGGCGATCAGTCAGGATGCGCCGGAATCGATCCTGCCGCCCGGCTTCGGCGATCCTGTAGAGGAAACGCAACGGCCAAACGAGCCGCCTACCGAACGGCCTGCTGATATGGTGGCTGATCCCGCTATCACGCCAGAAGGATCTTTGCCGACGGCAGCGTCTGGTTCGGAACTGTCGGCCGATGCCGAACTTGCAGAGGGCAAGGAAGAAGGCGATCTGCTTCCGGTGCAGCCTCCGCAGGATTTGCCTGCGCAGGCGCGGCGATCGCTCGATCGGATCGGCGTTTTGGGTGCGGACGATGGCGGCATGGGCGATGCCGCTTTCGGGGCGACCAATGGTTTGTACCTTACTCATCTGATGCAAAGCCTTCGCGCGCCGATTGCATCGCGCTGGGCCTCGATTGCGTTGAGACGCGCGCTTCTGAGCGAAGTGAACACGCCTGCCAGTGTGTCGGGGCCCGATTGGGTTGCCGAACGCGCCTGGCTCCTGCTCCGGATGGGCGAAGCCGATGCCGCACTGATGCTGGCGCAGTCGGTCGATCCCGATCGTTACACACCCCGGCTTCAGGATGTCGCGTTGCAGGCCGCATTGGCGAGTGCCGATCCTGCGGCGGCGTGTGCCTTTATCGACTGGGTCGACAGGGAACGAACCGAACAGGCATGGCCGATGATCCGCGCGATTTGTGCTGCGCTTGCAGGCGAATCGGCGCAGGCAAGTGCGCAAATCGATCAGCAACGCAATCGCGGTGTTGGCCGCGGCATCGATAGTTTGCTTGCCGAAAAAGTGGTTGGTGCTGGCACCAACACGCGGCGGTCGGTCAAGATCGAATGGGACGGTGTGACGCAGCTGACCAGCTGGCGCTATGGTCTTGCAACCGCAACAGCGGTCGATATTCCCGACAGGCTTTATGCAACCGTTGGGCCGCATGTGCGTGGATGGCAGGCACGCGCGCCGATGCTTGCCCCTGAAAAACGCCAGCGCGCCGCCGATATTGCCGCCGCCTTGGGGATTTTATCGAGCAAAGCGCTGGTCGATTTTTACGGTCAATGGGCAGATGCTACCGATTCTGCCGATCAAGGTGGCAAGCCCTTCCTGCTGTTGCGCAACGCTTATTCCGCCGAATCGTCGTCCGAGCGGCTGGCCGCGTTGCAATCGCTTTGGTCTGAGGGAGACTCGGATTCGCAAATCGGCTATGCACGTTTGATATTGACGGCTCGTGCCGCGGCGCGGCTCAAACCCGATCCCGATATGGCCGGATCTTCTGCGCAGCTCATATCTGCGATGCTATCGGCCGGTCTCGACATTCAGGCGGCGCGTTGGGCTGATATCGCAAGTGATGCAGGAGGCGATGCCGAACAGCGCGCCTGGGGCCTGTTGGCAGTGGGTGCACCGACGCAGGTGGTGCCGTGGTCGCGCGGGGCGCTCGATGGCTATCTCAGCGATGCGGGCGAGACGACGCCGCGCGCCCGCCTGATGTTCGCAGGATTTGCAGGTCTGGGACGACTGGCCGCAGGAGAAGTGTCCGATGTCGCTGGCGATCTGGCGATCCCGGTTGGCCGTCAAACGCCGTGGACACGCGCACTCGAACGGGCTGTGGCGGCGCGCGAGCCGGGCACGGTCGTGCTTTTGAGCGCGATCGGGCTACAGGGCGCTGAATTTGGCGCGGTTTCGGCAAACAATCTGTTCCATGCCGTATCGGCGTTGCGGCGCGTTGGACTGGCGGCAGAGGCGCGCATGCTGGCTGCGGAGGCGATTACAAGGAGTTGAGGGCTTGGGCACGTTCGCTGACCGCCAGCTGATCGACCGATTTCTGGAAATGCTCGCTGCCGAGGCCGGGGCTTCGCGCAATACGATTGCCGCGTATCGTTCAGATCTGATAGCAGCATCGACGCATCTGGAGGGAAGCCTTCACCGTGCCGATGCGCAATCGCTGGCCGGGCTCGGTATGGCCGGGGCACCGCTTGCCAAGGCGTCCCTGGCGCGGAAAATATCGACGCTGCGACGATTTTTCGGGTTCTTGCTCGAAGAAGGCTTGCGGAATGACGATCCCTCCCGGCAATTGGTCCAGCCGGGCCGCACTCGCAGCCTTCCCAAGACATTGTCGCTGGATGATGTCGACAAACTGTTCGCAACAATTGCTGCAAAAATTGAATCGCACCCAAACCTCAAAACATTCCGGTTGAGCGCTATAGTCGAGCTTCTTTATGGTTCGGGTTTGCGGGCAACCGAACTTGTCACGCTCGATGTGCGCGCGATCATGCCGGGAAAGCCATATGCAATCGTCAGGGGAAAGGGCGATAAAGAACGCATGGTGCCCATTTCTCCGCGAGGCTTGGCGGCGGTGACGCAATGGGTCGCGATACGGCCAGCGGGGACGCGCTGGCTGTTTCCGTCGGGGCAATCGCATCTAAGCCGCGTGCGGGTGTTTCAGCTCATTCGAGAGCTCGCAGCCGATGCGGGCATTGCCACCGACCGGATCAGCCCGCACGTGCTTCGCCATGCCTTTGCAACCCATTTGCTCGAAGGTGGCGCCGATTTAAGAGCGTTGCAGACGATGCTGGGCCACGCCGATATCGCGACGACCGAAATCTATACGCACGTCGATCGCAAACGGCTTGTTGAACTTGTCGAGACGCATCATCCGCTCGTTGACGCCTTGGCCGACCGCGCCTAACCGCGGCGCATGGTCACATACCTCGATTTTGAAAAGCCGGTGGCGGAATTGACGGCCCGGATCGAAGAATTGCGGGCAACATCGGGTGCCGGCATTCCCGATATTTCGGCAGAGATTGCAAAGCTTGAAGGCAAGGCCAATCGCTTGCTGTCGGATATTTATGCAGGTCTTACGCCCTGGCAAAAGGCGCAAGTCGCGCGCCACCCGCAACGCCCGCATTTCAAACATTATGTTTCGTATTTCGTCGAGGATTTCACGCCACTGTCTGGCGATCGCGCCTTTGCCGACGATCAGGCAATCATCGGCGGATTCGGGCGGATCGATGGACACAAGATCATGGTGATCGGACATGAAAAGGGCGAAGACACCACAAGCCGAATCAAGCATAATTTCGGAATGGGAAAGCCTGAAGGCTATCGCAAGGCCATCCGGCTGATGGAGCTTGCCGACCGCTTCTGTCTGCCGGTTGTCAACATCGTCGATACTTCAGGCGCATATCCTGGGATCGTATCAGAAGAGCGCGGACAGGCCGAAGCCATCGCCCGATCGACCGAAACGGCTTTGCAGCTTGGCGTGCCGATGGTTTCGGCAATCGTCGGGGAAGGTGGTTCGGGCGGGGCCGTTGCGCTTGCCGCTGGCAATCATGTCATGATGTTCGAACATGCCGTGTATTCGGTGATCTCTCCCGAGGGTTGTGCATCGATCCTGTGGCGCACCAGTGACAAGGCCGCAGATGCCGCCGAAGCCATGCGGATCACATCGGTTGACCTCGAAAAGCTGGGCGTCATCGACCAGCTGGTGCCCGAACCGCTGGGTGGCGCGCATCGCCATCCGGGGGCCGCCGCGACAACGCTGCGCAACGCCATCTCCGCCGCGCTCGTGCAGTTGCAAAAATTGTCCCCACACGAGTTGCGCGGCCAAAGACAGCGAAAATTCCTTGCGATGGGGATGTTGTGACGCCAGACGTAGTGGCCGGCCGAGTGAGGGAGTTTACCATGCGTACTGTGTTAATTGCTGCGTCCGCAGTGTTGCTTGTGGGGGCGTCTAAGCCGAAACCGCTCCCGGCCCCTCAATCGATCACGGCAAAAGACCGCACGACAGGATCGCGGGCGCACCCCCAGCTCGTCGCCGAATTTGGCGGTGCTTATGAGGGCCCTCAAGCCGATTATGTGCGCCGGGTCGGGCAGAAAATATCGGTGCAATCGGGCCTGTCGAATTCGCAAAGCGATTTCACGATCACCTTGCTCAATTCGAATGTGGACAATGCGTTCGCGGTGCCCGGCGGCTATGTTTATATCACGCGGCAATTGCTCGCGCTGATGAACAACGAAGCCGAGCTTGCCTCGGTCATGGGTCATGAGGTCGGCCATGTCGCCGCACGCCATTCGCAGCAGCGAAGCCGCAGGTCCACGATGGGGCAACTTGGATCGGTGCTGGCCACAGTGCTTGGTAGCGCGGTCGGCGGCGATGCCGGTGCGCGGATCGGTCAACAGCTTGGGGGGTCGATCGCGCAGAATTTTGTTCTGAGCTTTTCAAGGGCGCAGGAATATGAAGCCGATAACCTCGGCATCGCCTATCTTGGAAAGGCCGGATATGATCCGATGGCGGCATCGACAATGCTGGCGTCGCTCGCCGCCGAAACGCAGCTCGAACTCAAGCTGACCAATGGCAAATTGCCTCCGGTGCGCGAGAGCACGCATCCCGATCCTGCCAGCCGCGTGTTGCGCGCGGCACAGCGCGCATCTGCAACGCCATCATTGGCAAAACAGCAGAATCGCGAGGTATTTCTGAATGCCATCGATGGGATGCTTTATGATGACGATCCCAAACAGGGCATCGTCGACGGGCAAACGTTCAGACATCCCGAACTTCGCATCCAGTTTTCAGCGCCTGCCGGTTTCGGGCTCGTCAACACCACGCAGGCCGTCATTGCGCGTGGGCCATCGGGCCAGGCTGAATTTACCACCGGGGCTTATTCCGGAAATCTTGAGGCTTATCTCGAGGCAGCACTCAAGGCCAAGATCGGCACGGCGCAAGTGACGCTCGGGCCGGTCCGGCGCACCGAGGTCAACGGCGTCCGGGCAGCGTTTGCCCAGATCGATGCAAACGCGCAGTCGGGCCCGGTTTCAATCATGATTTTCGCCTATGAACTGGCACCAAACAGCGCGTTTCATTTCTTCGCCGTGGCTCCGCGCGGCGGATCGGGTGTTTTCGATCCGTTGTTCCGCAGTTTCCGAAGGCTCAGCGTAGCCGAAGCTGCGGCAATCAAGCCGCGCAAAGTTGATGTGATCGTCGCGCGCGCGGGTGATACTGTCGCGTCGCTGTCATCTAAAATGGCCTATCCCGATTTTCGCGAAGAACGGTTTCGCACTCTCAACGCGCTCGGTTCATCGGGTGCCGTGCGCGGCGGGCAGCGATACAAGTTGATCGTCTATTGAAACCGCACAGAAAAATGGGCAGCCGAACCTGAGTTCCGCTGCCCTCGTTTCTGTTTGACAGCCGAAGGGTTAGGACACCTTCATATTGCTGTTCACGTTGTTGAACGCGGTACCGATTTTCTCGCCAAGAGCGCCCATGGCGGTCACAGCCGCGACTGCGATCAGAGCAGCGATCAGGCCATATTCGATGGCGGTCGCGCCCTTTTTGTCGGCGCGAAGTTTGCGAAGAAAAGTCATCATCATATCCCCTGAATCGACATCACAAACGCGTGTCCCAACAGAATGTCTGGACAACTTGATGAGGGTATGATGACAACCGTTACGAAATTCTAAAGACAGCGCATAAAAATGGGCGACAGAACCAGAGTCCTGCCGCCCACTCTTTGTCGGTTTGTAAACCTTGAAGGTTTACGAAACCTTCATGTTCGAATTGACGTTGTTGAACGCGGTACCGATCTTCGTGCCGAGTGCGCCCATGGCGGTCACAGCAGCTACTGCGATCAGAGCAGCGATCAGGCCATATTCGATGGCAGTCGCGCCCTTGGAATTCTTGATAAGCTTGCGAACGATTTTCATGACTGGTCTCCTAGACTTTAATGTTCAACTACCCGGTTGCCCCAAACAGGTCTGAAACAACATCTTCGGAACTACGACCAAGAAGTTTCCAAAACTTTAATTCCTCTGACGCTTTTTTGACGCCGCCGGATGAAGGCAGGTTTTATCCGACCTTCACAATTAGGCTTGCGAAGCGGCATTATCGCGATATTCGCCGTGGGATGAGCACAGGAACAGTCAGCGTCGATCGCCAGCGGCATGTTGCAATCGTCACATTTGCGAAGCCGCCGAACAACCACATCGATGCGGCTATCGCGCGTCAGATTGCCGACACATGGTGTGCGCTCGATGATGATCCCGATTGCCGCGCAATCGTTTTGGCGAGCGAGGGGCGGGTGTTTTGTGCAGGCGCCGATTTTGGCGAAGGCGCTCTGGCAACAGGTCCATTCTATGCCGAAGTGATGCGGCTTTACCGCACGCGCAAACCAGTTGTGGCAGCGGTTCATGGCGCGGCCATCGGTGCCGGTCTCGGGCTTGCCGCTGCATGCGACTTTCGGGTGAGTTGCGAAGAGGCCCGGTATTCGGCCAACTTCGCCCGGTTGGGGATTCACCCGGGCTTTGGGCTGAGCGTGACGCTGCCGCGCCTGATCGGCGCGCAAAAAGCGTCATTCCTGTTTCAGACCGCACGACGGATCGGCGGTCGTGATGCACTGGCGATCGGGCTTGTCGATTCGCTGGTCGCTCAATCCGATGTTCTTGTTGCGTCGGTCGAGATGGCGCAGGAAATTGCGCTGTCTTCGCCGCATGCGATCCAGTCATTACGGGCAACGATGCGCGCGGGCCTTGCCGATGAAATCGAAATCGCCAACCGGCATGAGCGTGCGATACAGGATGTTCAGATGGCCAGCGACGACTTTCGCGAAGGCGTGCAAGCGATGGCTGAACGGCGTGTGCCGCAATTTACCGGCCGCTGACGTCTACGCACCCGACTACGTCACGCCATTCCAGCGGCTGATACAGATGCGGAAACAACGCCCCGTTGCGATCCATTTCCCATTTCAACGCATCGCCGAACCGGTCGAGCGCGATTTCGGCGATCTTCAAGCCCGACTGCCCGGCAAAATGCTTTGCAAGTGTAGCTTCGATCTGCGCGCCGGAAGACAGATGGATGAACCCATCGCGCAGATCGTCATCCGATCCAACAAAGACACCATCACTTGCAAGCGCATTCCATTGCGCAACCGTCAGGATTTTGAACGCCGTTGCGCCAGCGGTCATTCGGGGGCATCGCCGTCTTCGCCGGCATCCTCGATCAGTGCTGCGCCTACGACATGTTCATGTTCTGCAACGTTGAACAGCCGAACCCCAGCCGAACTGCGGCTGAGCACGCGCAGCCCGCCATCGGCATCATCGCGCGCCGAACGCAGTTCGACGGGAAGGCGGATCATCTTGGCCTGATCGGTAACAAGCATCAGTTCATTATTGTCGCGTACGGGGAAGCTTGCCACCACGTGGCCGTTGCGATCGATCCGGTCGATATTGGTGATCCCCTGGCCACCGCGATTGGTGCGGCGATAGTCATAGGCGCTTGAAACCTTGCCATAACCGTTGGTGCATACCGTCAGGATAAATTGTTCGCGATCCTGCAATTCGGCATATCGCGCCTCGCTCATCACCGGCGCTCCGTCTTTTTCTTTCTTCCAAGGGGCAAAGCGCAAATAATCTTCTCTTTCCTCCTGCGTTGCGCCGGAACGCCGGAGAATCGACAGCGAGATGACTTCGTCTCCTGCCTTCAGTGTCATCCCGCGAACACCTGTGGAATTGCGGCTCTGGAACTCGCGAATGTCCGATCCTTCGAACCGGATCGCCTTTCCCTGCCGCGATGCCAGCAGAACATCGTCATCCTCGGTCAACAGCGCGACACCGATCAGGCGGTCGTCTGAATCTTCGCCTTCGAACTTCATCGCGATCTTGCCGGCGGTGGGCACATTTGTGAACGCATCCATGCTGTTGCGCCGCACCGATCCCTTGGCAGTGGCAAACATCACATGGACATCGGCCCATTGGGCTTCGTCTTCGGGCAAGGGCAACACTGTGGAGACCGTTTCGCCCTGTGCCAGTGGCAGCAGGTTGATCATCGGACGCCCGCGTGTGTTCGGGCCGCCTTCGGGAAGCCGCCACACCTTCATCCGGTACACGCGGCCGAGCGTCGTGAAGAACAGCACCGGAGTGTGCGTCGATGTGACGAACAATTCGGTAATGACGTCCTCATCCTTCGTCGCCATTCCAGCGCGACCTTTGCCGCCGCGACGTTGTGCACGGAACGTATCGAGCGTGGTCCGTTTGATGTAGCCATCGAGCGTCACCGTGACGACCATCTCTTCGCGCTCGATCAGATCTTCGTCATCGATCCCGTCTGCGGCAGGCGCGATCTCGGATCGGCGCGGCGTTGCAAATTCGGCACGGACAGCGGCGAGTTCTTCGCGCAAAACCCCGTATAGTTTCACCCGGTCGGCAAGGATCGACAGCAGTTCGGCAATCCCATCGGCGAGCAATTTGAGTTCATCGCCAATTTCTTCGCGGCCCAGTGCGGTGAGGCGGTTGAGTCGCAGTTCGAGAATGGCGCGCGCCTGCGTTTCGCTCAGGCGGTATGTGTCGCCCGAAATCTCGGTCTCGATCGCTTCGACCAACGCGATATAAGGTCGGACTTCCTCGATCGGCCAATCGCGCGACATCAGCGCTTCGCGCGCCGCTGCCGGGCTCGATGACGCCCGGATCATCCGAACGACTTCGTCAAGATTGGTGACGGCAATCACGAGGCCGAGCAAAATGTGCGCGCGTTCACGCGCTTTGGCGAGTTCGAACTTGCACCTGCGGGTGATGACCTCTTCGCGGAATTTGACGAACGCCTCGATCATGTCGCGCAGCGTCAAAACTTCAGGTCGCCCACCGCGGATGGCGAGCATATTGGCCGGGAAGTTCTGCTGCGCCGGGGTATGCCGCCACAACTGATTGAGCACGACTTCGGGCGAGGCATCACGCTTCAAATCTATCACGATCCGCACGCCGAAGCGATTTGATTCATCGCGAATATCCGAAACGCCTTCGATCCGTTTGTCCTTGGCAGCGTCGGCGATCCGTTCGACGAGCGTGTTTTTGCTCTGTTGAAACGGCACCTCGACCAAAACGATCGACTGGCGTTCGCCGCGCTCTTCAATTTCGTAACGCGACCGCATCACGATCGACCCGCGTCCGGTGGTATATGCCGATCGAGCCCCTGCCTGCCCCAGGATCAGCGCCCCTGTCGGAAAATCGGGCGCGGGCACATATTCCATCAGTTCTTCAGACGTGATCGCGCCGTTATCGATATAGGCAACACAGGCATCAATCACTTCGCCAAGATTGTGCGGCGGGATGTTGGTGGCCATGCCGACGGCAATCCCGCCTGCTCCATTGACGAGTAGATTGGGGAAGCGGGCAGGGAGCACCTGTGGCTCTTCGCGGCTTGCATCGTAATTGGGCTGGAAAGTGACGGTGTCTTTATCGATATCCTGCAACAGGAAATTGGCGACCTTGGCCAGACGCGCTTCGGTATAACGCATCGATGCGGGGGGGTCGGGATCCATCGACCCGAAATTGCCCTGGCCGTCAATCAGCGGGAGCCGCATCGACCAATCTTGCGTCATCCGCGCGAGTGCATCGTAAATCGCGCTATCGCCATGCGGGTGATAATTGCCCATCACATCGCCGACGATCTTTGCCGATTTGCGATAGGGGCGACCCGCGACGAACCCGCCCTCCTGGCTAGCCCACAATATGCGGCGGTGAACCGGCTTCAACCCATCGCGCACATCGGGGAGTGCACGCGAGACAATCACCGACATCGCATAGTCGAGATAGCTCGTTTTCATCTCGTCTACGATGCTGATCGGGCTGATATCCGACGGATCGGCGAGCGGCGTCTCGTCGTTGCTCAAGGCTTATGCTTTCAGACTGGAAAAGATCGATTGTCCCTAGATTGTCACATGCAAAATGGCCAGCGATTTTGACCTTTGGATCAGGTTCAATCGCCGTTCAGTGTTCGGGTGGGATAACGCCGCTGTGGTCCATTGCGGGTTGATCCAATTTGGGCACAAGACTAATTGGCAGTTTACAGGTGCACGGCCGACGGCGCCACAATAGAGGATGGTTTTGACATGAAACGTGGATCGCATTTCGCATTGGCGCTTGCTGCCACCGGTTTGGCATTCGGTGCGGCGCAGCAAGCAGTCGCGCAGAAAAAGGACAAGGCGAAAGCCGAAGCCGGGCCACAGCCCGAATTGAGCAAGCCGTTTCGTGCAGCCATTGGCGCGGCGCAAGTGGCGCTCAAGAGCGGTAACGCGGCTGATGGCGAAGCCAAGCTGGCAGTAGCAGAACCTCTAGCGCAGGGCGCTGACGAGAAATTCTATGTCGGCGCGATGCGGTTCGAACTCGGCAAGCTGAAGAACGACAACGTCGTTTTGCGCAAGGCGATCAACGAAATGATCGCATCCAATTCTAAATTGATGACCAACCGCGGCGAACTTTTGTTCAATTCCGGTCGTCTCGCCTATCAGGCCAATGATTTTGCCGATGCGACGGCGCGATTCACCGAAGCTGAGACGATGGGTTTCAAAAGCGTCGATCTCCATCTTCAGTTGGCCGAGGCCAATTTCAAGGCCAACCAAGTACCGGCAGGATTGGCTCAGGTGGAAAAGGCGATTGCGCTTGAGAAAGCCAATTCAAAAGTTCCACCAGAAGCGTGGTATCGCCGTGCAGTTTCGGTCGCCTATAAGGCCAATATGGCTGGCGACGTCGCCAAATGGTCGCGCGCGCAGGTGCTTGCCTATCCGACAGCCGAGAACTGGCGCACGGCGCTGGTGACATATCGCGATAGTGCAAAGCTCGAAGGGCAGCAGCAGCTTGATCTGTTCCGGCTGATGCGGAAAACAAAGTCGCTGGCCGGTGAACGCGATTTCTACGAATATGCGTCGCTTGCCACCGATCGCGCACTTCCGGGTGAAGCCAAGGCCATGGTCGAAGAAGGATTTGCCTCTGGTGCCGTTCCCAAGACAAGCCGTGCGGTCAATGAAATTTTGACGCTCGCAACGGGCAAGATCGCTGCCGACCGGGCGTCGCTCGTGTCGTCCGAAAAGCAGGCATCGGGTGCGGCGAATGGTCGCATTGCCAAAGGAACGGCCGACGGATTTCTCGCATATGGCGACGATGCCAAGGCGGTTACGCTGTACCAGCTGGCCTTGCAAAAGGGTGGTGTCGATGCCGACGAGGTCAATCTCCGGTTGGGCATCGCGCAGGCCCGTATGGGGCAGAAGGATGTCGCCCGCCAGACTTTCGCCAAGGTAACGGGCACGCGCGCCGAAACCGCAAGGTTCTGGACGCTCTGGCTCGACACCACACCGGTCGCCTAGTCGACAGGAACGCCCGGCAGGGCTTTTGCTGTTCTGATTGTCAACGATGTTCTGACCCCGGCCACATTGGGCGCCGGGGTCAGCGACGTTGTGAGAAATGATTGAAATTCCTGGAGATCGCGCGCCACGATTTTCAGGATGAAATCGATTTCGCCGTTGAGCATATGGCATTCGCGAACAGGCTCAAGCGTGGCGACATGATTTTCGAACGCCCGCAAGTCTGCCTCTGCCTGACTTTTCAGGCTGACCATCGCAAAAACCGTGATCGTAAATCCCAATGCTGCAGGATTTAGGGCAGCATGGTAGCCATGGATCACGCCACCTTCCTCGAGCGAGCGAACCCGCCTGAGGCACGGCGGCGCGGTAAGCCCTACGCGTTGCGCCAGTTCGACATTGGTCATTCGACCATCGTTCTGGAGCTCCGCAACGATTTGCCGATCAATCGAGTCCATAGATAATTGCGCCATAACAACGAGTTTGTGATGAAAACTGCCAAACGTCCATAATATTATTACATTCGCGATGAGCTGTGCCGAATCGTGACGCGGAACTTTTCGAGGCTTCCTGCATAGATCATGTGCGACTAGCTCTTCGATGATCAACTAGGACAACCGATGCGTTTTGACGACCGTTTGCACACGGCCAGCGTGATGGAGGATCGCGACGTAGCAGCGGCTGCGCCGCGATGGATACACCTTGTCGACATTTTGGCGCAATCGCATGGACTTAGCGGTGAATTGCGAGAGCGCGCGCTGATCGAAGCCCGTCGCATCGCACCGGCAATTCCCGATTCGATCAAGCGGTCGGCAGCACTTGCGATCGCGGCAAGAATCACGTCGGTTGATTTGGTGGCGCTGTTTGCCGCCGAAACACCACGCATTGCTGCGCCCGTATTGCTGAACGCTATGCTGTCCGATCGCGAATGGCAGTTGCTCATTCCGCGGCTTGCACCTCCCATACGTGCGCTTCTGCGTGAGCGGCGCAATCTGCCGCAGCGCGCCATCGATGGGTTGGCAGCGTTCGGACCGAGCGACTTCACGCTTGCCGATGATCGTGACCCGATCGTCCGCAGTGCCGAAATTACGCCGACAGGCCATTTCGGCGAAGTCGCAACCGGTGCCGAACCCGGAGTCAGCCAGATCAGCGATCTTGTCGCAAAGATTGAAACTTGGCGATCGCGCAAAGACTTGCCAAAGATGGCAATTGCCGAACCTGTCAGATCGCTCACGATTGCCGCAATCGACAAGTTTCAGTTCGAAACAAACGATTTAGGAGTGATCGACTGGATATCGGGCGCGCCACGGGCCATCGTCATCGGCATCAGTCTTGCCACGCTGGCAGACCCGGTTTGCCCGGGCGTCGATGGGCAGACGGCAGGCGCTTTTGCCAAGCGAGCCGATATTCGCGACGGCCGAATGATGCTCGCCACAGGTACGTCCCTGAGCGGTTTATGGCGCGTCGAGGCCCGGCCGCTTTTTGCACCCGATACCGGCAAATTCGCTGGTTATGTCGGTGTCTCGCGTCGGGCCACCGGGGCCGTCGGGGCAGTGGCCGACGACACCCCGTGTCGATCGGAGTTGCTGCGACAAGTCATCCACGAATTGCGGAGCCCTCTCAATGCGGTTGGCGGATTTGCCGAACTGATTGAGCACCAGATTGCCGGACCCGTGGGCCAGAGCTATCGCGCCCGAGCGGCATCGATCGTGGGCGAGTCAAGGCGAATGCTGAGCGTGATCGAAACGCTCGATGACGCAGCAAAAGCTGCGGCGATCAATACGCACGGTGCCGCGCTGCACGGTGGCACATCGGAAAGCGTTCTTGCCTCGGCTTGATAGGACGCGCTGCGACGTCTAGCGCACCGTCGAACGAACAAAATGCGGGATTGCGTGACGCAAGATCTACCCCATCAAGAGCGGCGAACAGCCGATTTTAGCCGGCTGGACCTGCCGGCAAGGTCTGTCGACAAGATCAGGTTCACCCGCGATTTTGGAAAACGGTTCATCATTTTCGTCGATACCGAAGAAGAATTCGATTGGAGCAAACCGCGTTCGCGCGATTCGACCAGCACCAGCGCGGTGCGTCACCTGCCCGAATTCCAGCGGCTGATGGATGCGCACGGCGCCTCGCCAAACTATCTTATCGACTATCCTGTGGCGAATAACCGCGAGTCCGCTGACGTCATGGCGTCACTTCTGGCAACCAGCCGTTGCAGTGTGGGAACCCAGCTCCATCCGTGGGTCAATCCGCCATTTGAGGAAGATATCGTTACCCACAACAGCTTTGCCGGCAATCTGCCCGTCGCGCTCGAACGGTCCAAACTGGCCATGCTGACCGAAAAGATTGAAGCAGCAGTGGGACAGCGGCCGATTTCATATCGCGCGGGTCGGTACGGCATCGGGCCGCAAACCTCCGATCTGCTGAGCGAGCTTGGTTATCGTGTCGATACTTCGGTGCGCCCCGGTTTTGATTATTCGCACGAAGGTGGCCCCAGTTTTTTGCGTCATGACGCAAAGCCATATTGGGGTGGCAAGAACGGTGGGCTGATCGAACTTCCTTTAGGCGCGACCTATACAGGCCAGCTGCGCAGATATGGCCGCTGGATGATCGGCGATGGCCGGTCGCATCCGAAGCGACTCGCAGCATTGGCGAGGTTCGGCCTATGCGCTCGCGTGGCGTTAACGCCCGAAGATATGCCGATAAAGGACGTCGAACGCGCGATCGGCTGGATGATTCGCGATGGGATCCAGCTGTTCAGTTTTTCGTTTCACTCGCCGTCATTGGTTCCAGGGCACACTCCCTATGTCCGCAATTCGGGCGAGCTCAACGATTTTTACAGATGGTGGGATCGCATTTTCGCGCTGCTGGCGTCACATGATATTGTCCCTGCCTCGCTTGACGATGTGATCGCAGCTGCGTGGACCACCCGGGCACCGCCACCTGTGCAATGACCGCTTGCGTTGAGCGCAATCGACGGTCTAACCGGTCTGCCGATGCGTGGGCCTGTAGCTCAGTTGGTTAGAGCTGGCCGCTCATAACGGCTAGGTCGCGGGTTCGAGTCCTGCCGGGCCCACCATCGCGCTTGCCATATGCGAAACTTCGTTTATTGCCCGCGTGCGTCGGGGAGTGGCGCAGCCTGGTAGCGCATCTGGTTTGGGACCAGAGGGTCGCAGGTTCGAATCCTGTCTCCCCGACCATTTTCCCTGTAAGTGATTGTTGTCAAACGGCTTTACCATGCCTGAGGGCACTCGTTCAACAGACCCTGGCTGCGGCCTTATGCAGGTCTTCCGATTGCGGTTTCCAGCCGGGCCCGGAAATCGGGCTCCTTGGCCTGATCGGCCATCCAGAAGATCACCTGTCCGCCGCTCACTTCCTGCAACCGCGCGCCAATGTTCTTCTTCTCCTTGGTGTCGTCATTGGTCATGCGGTCGGCGCCCTTATATTCGACGACCAACAATCGGCGATCTTTCAACTCCGCCACAAAGTCGGGGTAAAAGCGGTCTGTGGAGGTAGGCAGCCAATAGGCATGCTCGCCGCGCACGATGTTGCGGACCCAGTGTTTGACGGCATCGCAATTATCGATGGCGACCGCGCAGGCAAACTCCTCGCCGCCATCGCGGATATCATCGGGGCGGGGGTAGAAATGCTTCTGCCACACCTGGCCGCCAGCATAGGGGCGCCGCGGGAGATAGCGGCCTTCGGCAAAGGTAAAGCCGTTTTGGCCCAATGCCAGTTCCAAGGTGACGTCGGTCATGAGCCGCTGGAGCCCGAGCGTCCCCGATGCAGCGCGCAATTGCTTGACCCGCTCGGCGATGGCGCGTTTCAACACGTCCTTTGCGCGGACCAAGGCAGCCAGTGAGAAGCCGCGCTTTTCGTTCAGATGGACGACCACCCGGCGGCAATATTCGAGAAAAACGGGCTGCGAGACGTCGAGCTGCCGGGTCGCGCGGTCGAGCCAGCGCGAGAGATCGGCGGCCGTCCAGCGGGTTTCGTCGTCGAGCTTCAGCGTGAATTGGGCAGCATCGCGGGCGACCGAAACCTGACCGCCAATGACATCGACCACGACGCTGTCCGCAGTCTCGGTCAGCACAAAGCCCGGCAGGTCCGGCTCTACACCTGCAAGCGTCCATCCGCCCAGGTCGAGCAGCGTTTCGGGATAGACAAGGTCAAGTTCGCCATCTTGCTCGAGCGCGAGGCCAGGCACGGTGAACGACAGACCCCGCTGCGACGGGCTCTCTGCGGCCTGCCGCCGGTCGATATGCGCTGCGATCGTGACAGTCGGATCATTATCTCCCGCCAGGGGTGCCAGCACCCTGGCCACGGCGGTCAGCACATCGTCGCTGGCATCGGGGTCGATCACGACCGACACGTCATCACCTTCACCAACCATCGTCACTGCTGCACGCACGGCGGGGGACATAGCGCTCAGGTCCGGGCGCGCGGTCAGCACCACGGGCGGGATAGGCGTGCGCGCGGTCAGCGGCAAAGTTGCCGCCGCAAAATCGCTCGCCTGCTGGGCGATAATCTCCTCGCGCGCGGTGCGTTCGTCGAATCCCATCGCGACGAGCGTGTCTTTCAGCTTGTTGGCTGCCGCATGGAAACCGATGCCGGTCACATGGGCATAAGCGCGGTTCAATTCTTCGGTCACGCGGCGCGTGGCAAAGGGCATCCGCAATACCCGGCCCAGCAATTGCTCGACGGCGGTGGCCGACTGGATGTTGGCGACCGAACAGAAGACATAGGCGAACGAACAGTCCCACCCCTCGCGCAGCGCCTCCACGGTGATCACATGTTCGATGGGGCAGGCGGAATCGAACAGATCAATACCGTCGAGCTCGCGCTGATTGCCCGTGGCGATGGCAATCGCGCTTTGTGCAACGCCATGCTCCACCAGCTTGGCCTTGACGACATCGACGGTGGCTTCGGCGCCTGCGGTTGCGGCCTGCGCCTGATACAAAGCAATGGGCCGGATCGGCTCGTTCGCTTCTCTTGCAATCCGCGCCAGCCCGGCACGCTGTTGCAGCGCGTGGATGATCGCCGCCTCCCACCCTGTATGTTGCGTCAGGTGGATGGGCAGCTTGATCATCTGCTCGGCCTTCAGCTCTTCGGCGGTGGCGGAAACGATGACGTTGCTGTTTACAGGCGTGGCGGTGAATTCGATGATCGCGCTGGGGTTCAGCCGCGCGCCGGTGGTTTCGGACAGGCCGGTGACGAAATTATGCGCCTCATCGATGATCATGATCGGGCGCAGCATCGCCATGATGTTGGCGAACGACAAGCTGACCTCTCCGGGGCGCATGCGCGCGTCGGCTTCGTTGGTCATCAACCCGGTGGGCAGGGTGCGGCCCTTGAAGAAGCCCTCATACTCCTCATCATCTTTATACACGTTGCGCTGCGCCGCTTGCGCCACACGGAACGCCTGCACCGTGGCGACGAAGACATGCGGGGTGGTCGCCAGATCCTGCGGTTTCACCTGCCGCCGTTCGTCGATACCCAGCACGCGGACAGCGCCGCCAAGCCCGTCCTCGAGCGCGTTGCGATAGGGATGGCCGGGGGTCTTGAGCGCATCGAGCGTCTGATCGCCGATGGTGGTCGATGGCACCAGCCACAGCGCCACGGGAAATTGCGGCCCATCGATGCGGTGCTTGTGCGCGATGCCGATGGCGTGCGCGGCGAGCAACGTCTTGCCCCCGCCGGTCGGCAGGCGCAGGCAGCAATAGGGCACATCGCGCAATTTGGGCAGCGGGGCGTAGCTGCTCGCGTAAAAGCCCGGTTCGCCAATCTGGCAGGCGATGTTGTAGGCAGTGCCGTGCGGCCTGACCGACGCTTCGGACAGGAACGCATCGAGCGCGTCCAGCGCGCGCGTCTGATATTTCTTGAGCTGCATCAGCGCGCCCTTACATCATAGGGCGTCTGTTTGAACGTCACTCCGGTGGCGGACAGGCGGGCAGGGGCCATGCGGCACGCCTCGCCGTAAATTACCCACGGCCCCTGATGATGGGGCAGCGCGGCCGCCAGCCGTGCAAACAAAGGCGCGGTCAGCACATTGCCCCCCGAAACGCTGCGATCGCCAAGAATGCCATTGAACAGCAGGGCATAGGCGGTGCCATTGTGCACGCCGAGAATGGGGCCGCTAAAGTCCTCCCCGGCACGGGGAGGGGGACCACCGGAGGTGGTGGAGGGGCTTTTGGAGTAAGGCTCCCCCGTCTCCGCCCACCAGATATGCGCCGCGAGCGCGTCAAACCCGATATCGGGCTCGATCCGCCCGCTTGCATCGAACGCCGGCGGGCCAAGCCTGTAATAGCGATAGCCGCCGCC
>JANPIQ010000351.1:0-1793 GCA_031425075.1 Sphingomonadales bacterium | reverse complement strand
GGCCACATGATCGAGCAGTGGCTGCCCCTTGACGCTAAAACGCGCCTTGTCCGAGCCAAACCGCGACGACAATCCCCCCGCAAGAATGACCCCAAGCCGCCGCATCAGCACAGCCGATCGGCATGCCAGCGCAGATGTTCGGCCATGAAAGTCGAGATAAAATAATAGCTGTGATCGTAACCGGGCTGCATCCGGATCGTCGCATCGATCCTTGCCCGATCGCACGCATCGCGCAGCAAGCCGGTCTTGAGCTGGCTTTCGAAGAAGTTATCGGCATCGCCTTGATCGACCAGCAGATGCGTCAGCCGCGCGCCGCCATCGATCAGCGTACAAGCGTCATAATCGGCCCAGTTCGCGCGATCATCGCCGAGATAGCCCGACAATGCTTTTTGGCCCCATGGACAATTGATCGGCGAGGCAATTGGAGAGAAAGCCGAAACCGACCGAAATCGCGCCGGATTTCGCAAGCCGATAGTCAGCGCGCCATGGCCACCCATCGAATGGCCGGTAATCCCCTGCCGTGCCAAGTCCGCTGGAAAATTCGCTCCTACAAGCGCTGGAAGTTCGCGCTCGATATAGCTGCGCATCCGGTAATGCCCGTCGAATGGCGGCTCGGTCGCGTCAACATAAAAGCCGGCACCGAGACCGAAATCATACGCACCATCGGGATCGTCGGCTACGCCTTCTCCGCGAGGACTGGTATCGGGCGCCACGAAGATCAGCCCCAATTCAGCACACGCGGCGCGATATTCGCCTTTTTCCATGACATTGGCATGGGTGCAGGTCAGCCCTGACAAATACCACAGAACCGGCAATCGCGCGCCCGCATCGTGCGGGGGCACGAAAACGGCAAAGGCCATCTCCGTGCCCGTTTCGACAGACCGATGCCGGTAAACGCCCTGCACGCCGCCATGGCTGCAAACTTCGGACAGAGTCTCGATGCCGATCATCGGACAGCCTTACATCCGGTGCATCGCGCAGATCTTGTTGCCCGATGGATCGCGCAGATAGGCGAGATACAGCTTCATCGCCCCGCCATCGCGCACCCCGGGGGAGTCTTCGATTGCGGTGCCGCCATTGGCGAGCCCGGCGGCATGCCATGCATCGGCCTCTTCAGCGGACTTGGCGGCAAAGCCAATGGTGCTGCCATTGGCACAGCTTGCAGGGTTTCCATCGATCGGAATGCTGACCGAGAAAATCCCGCTCGGCGTCATCCAGAACACCCGGCCCTTATCGTCCTGAAAACCCGGCGCATGGCCAAGCGCCCCAAGCGTGGCATCGTAGAACGTCTTTGCCGCCCCCAGATCGTCGGCTCCCAGCATGATGTGACTGAACATTATTCTTCCTCCTGTTGTGAAACCTTCAAAACACCACGACGCTGCGGATGCTTTTGCCTGCGTGCATCAGGTCGAAACCGGTGTTGATCTCTTCGAGACACAGCACATGGGTGATCATCGGGTCGATCTCGATCTTGCCGTTCATATACCAGTCGACGATCTTGGGAACGTCGGTGCGCCCCTTGGCCCCGCCGAACGCAGTGCCGCGCCAGTTGCGCCCGGTGACAAGCTGGAATGGTCGCGTTGCGATTTCCTTGCCCGATTCGGCGACGCCGATGATGATGCTTGTCCCCCAGCCACGATGGCAGCTTTCGAGTGCGGTACGCATCACCTCGGTATTGCCCGTTGCATCGAAGCTGTAATCGGCCCCGCCATCGGTCAGTTCGAGGATTTTGGCGATGGTTTCCTCGCGACCCAAACCTTTCGAATTGATGAAGTGCGTCATCCCGAATTTCC
>JANPIQ010000350.1:0-1599 GCA_031425075.1 Sphingomonadales bacterium | reverse complement strand
AAATATGCCAGCAGATGGCGGGAAATTGCTTTTTGATACTAAAGAAAAAGAAAATTTCATAAATAAAGAACCCAAAGCCGAAAAGTGGTTTAAAAGGTTAATATCGGCAAGGGAGCACATAAATGGTAGAGATAGATGGTGTTTATGGTTGGAAGATATTTCTAATGAAGAATTAAAGACTTTGCCAAAGGTTAAAGAAATAGTAGATGAAGTTGAAGTAATACGATTAAATTCTTCAAGACCTCAATTGGCAGAAACCCCACACTTATTTGCACAAATTACACAACCAAAGGATAAAGATTTAATAATAATACCGAGAGTTTCTTCAGAAAATAGAGATTATTTACCCATAGATTTACTTGATGGAAGTTTGCATAAAGTGACAGATTCATTTTTTATGATTGCTACAAATCAACCATACATTTTTGGAATAGTAAGTTCACGAATGCATATGGTTTGGATTAGAAATGTTGGCGGAAAAATGAAAACTGATATTCAATATTCAAAAACTCTCTGCTACAACACATTCCCTTTTCCAGACTTGACCACCAAGCAAAAGGAGAATTTAAATCTCTATGTATTTGCCATTTTAGATGAAAGAGCCAAACACAATAAAACAATGGCAAAATTGTACAACCCAACCACTATGCCCAAAGGTTTGCTACAAGCCCATCAAGAACTCGATATCGCCATAGAACAATGTTACCGTTTGCAACCTTTCAAAAACGATACAGAACGTTTAGAGTATTTGTTTAAAATGTATGAAGATATGTTACAAAAGGATACGCTTTTTGCGAAGCAGAAGAAAACAATAAAAAAGATCCTCAAAAAATAAAATATGCCAAATTTAGTAAACGTAATATACGACCAAACAGGAAAAAGTAAAAGCACCAATGCGTTTGGTATGCGAGAAATGCAGGAAAAAGCATTTGAGGGAAGAACTGCTCAATACTTATTACTAAAAGCACCGCCCGCATCAGGAAAATCAAGAGCTTTAATGTTTATTGCTTTAGACAAATTAAAAAATCAAGGCATTAAAAAAGTAATTGTTGCCGTTCCTGAAAAGTCTATTGGAGCATCTTTTGGCTCAACATATTTAAAACAATATGGATTTTTTGCCGATTGGAATCCAAATCCAAAATACAATCTCTGTACACCAGGCGAAGAAAAAAGTAAAGTAACTGCATTTTTAAACTTTTTAGAATCTGACGAACAAATATTGATTTGTACACACGCTACATTACGTTTTGCTTTTGACGGTTTAGATGTGAAAAAATTAGATGATACATTAGTAGCCATTGATGAATTTCACCACGTATCAGCAGAAGGCGACAATATCCTAGGTCAAGTACTAAAAAGCATTATGAAAAATTCAACTGCTCATATTGTAGCTATGACGGGGTCATATTTCAGAGGCGATAACGTGCCTGTTTTAATGCCAGAAGATGAAGCGAAATTTACCAAAGTAACCTATTCTTACTACCAACAATTAAATGGTTATGAGTATTTAAAATCATTGGGAATTGGTTATCATTTCTATACGGGAAGATATTTTAAAAAGAATCCCGAAACAGGAATTTCTGCATTGGCAGAAATCAT
>JANPIQ010000349.1:0-8116 GCA_031425075.1 Sphingomonadales bacterium | reverse complement strand
ACCGCAATTTTGAAGGCCGCGTCTCGCCAGACGTTCGCGCAAACTTTTTAGCAAGCCCGCCGCTGGTCGTCGCCTATGCGCTCAAGGGCACCGTCACCACCGACTTCACCACGACGCCGATCGGCCAATCGACCGCAGGCGACGATGTGTTCCTCAAGGATATCTGGCCGACCAACGCCGAGGTCAACGAATTCATGGCCGCGAACATCGATCGCGACATGTTCACCGCGCGCTACGACAATGTTTACAAGGGTGATAAGCACTGGCAGGCGATCGAGGTCGAAGGCTCCGAAACCTATCAGTGGCGCGCCGGCAGCACCTATGTTGCCAACCCTCCTTATTTCGAGGGCATGTCGATGACCCCCGAAGCGGTCGATGACATCATCCACGCCAAACCGCTCGCGATCCTCGGCGATTCGATCACCACCGATCACATCTCCCCCGCAGGCAGCATCAAGGCCGATAGCCCCGCCGGCAAATGGCTGATGGAACACCAGGTCGCCAAGGCCGATTTCAACTCCTACGGCGCGCGCCGCGGCCATCATGACGTGATGATGCGCGGCACCTTCGCCAATATCCGGATCAAGAACGAAATGGTCCCCGGCATCGAAGGCGGAATGTCGTCCTACAAGGGCGAAACGATGCCGATCTATGACGCAGCGATGGCGCACAAGGCCGATGGCACGCCGTTGGTCGTCATCGGCGGCAAGGAATATGGCACCGGCTCGAGCCGCGACTGGGCGGCGAAGGGCACCAACCTTCTCGGCGTCCGCGCGGTGATCGTCGAAAGCTTCGAGCGCATTCACCGTTCGAACCTTGTCGGCATGGGCGTGCTGCCGCTGCAATTCCTGGGCGGCGACACGCGGACCTCATTGGGCCTGACCGGTGACGACAGCTTCACGATCACCGGCGTCGCCAGCCTCAAGCCGCGTCAGGAAGTGACCGTTAACGTCACCCGCGTCGATGGCTCGGCCTTCACCTTCAAGGCACTATGCCGGATCGATACCGCGAATGAGGTCGAGTATTTCATGAACGGCGGCATATTGCATTATGTGTTGAGAAAGCTGGCGGCGTAGCCAGCAGAGAAAGGGACGGCGCATGATCAAACTTGTCTACTGCATCAAGCGCAAGCCCTCGGTCTCGCCCGAAAAGTTCCATCGGTACTGGCGCGAAGTCCATGGCCCCAAGGTCAAGGCAGTTGCGGCGGCAATCGGTGCAGTGCGCTACGTGCAGAGCCACACGATTTTGCCTGAGGTGAACGCCGGGTTCCGTGTGTCGCGCGGGTTGGCCAGCGGTTATGACGGCATCACAGAAGTCTGGTTCGAAAATGAACCCAGCATGGCTTCCGCGCTTGGCACGGCCGATGGCGTCGCGGCGGCAAAAATGTTGCTCGACGATGAAGACCACTTCATCGATTTCTCCACCTCAAGCATCTTCATGACGCAGGAGCATGAGATTTTCTAAGACGCACCCGCAGCGAGGCCCCCGCAAGGCCAAAGCCCAGGATCATCATTGCCCATGTCGACGGTTCGGGCACTGCGGCCACGACTGGATCCGATGCGCTCGAAAATTCCCAAGCGATCAGATCGTGATTGGCTGCGCCGCCGCCAGTGCCCGATGTAAAGCCGACAAAGGCATTCTGGCTGCCGAGGACCGCGCCAAGATCGAACCTGTATGATAGAACCGACGTGAGCGGCCGGACAGCCGAGTCGTTAAGGCGGACTTCGATCGTTTGCGTCGAACCATCATAGTCGATCCATGAGGTCAGATCGCGGCGACTGTCGAGGATGAACGGGAGCGCGTTGTTCTGCGCGAGCGACGCCAGGCTTCCGTTCAGATCGATCCCGATATGATTGTTCGAATTCTGATCGATCGCCCCGTTGTTGAACGTGTCGAATTCGACCCCGAGACTGTTTCCGATGCCTTTGTACCCGATGCCGCCGCCCGACCCGCCGACGGTGTTGCTGTTCGCCTGAATTACGAACACCAGCCCATCTGCCCCGCCGCCGCGCTGACCGTTCAGATTGAAGGTAAATCGCGTGCTGAAGTTGTAATTCGGCCCAAACGACGCTGCTGTCGTACCGAAGACAGATCCCGATTTGAAGAATTGCGCCGGCGTGACCCGCAAGACGCTTCTGCCCCCCACCACGACTGCTGACGAGTCGCCATTGATCGTGAGGCCGGCGGTGTCGGAGAAATCGGTGTAGGCAATTGTTGCCGCATTCGCAGCGAGGGCGACCGACGCCAGCAAAACCGACGAAGCCATTTTCAAAACATACAAATACTGCATCGGCTCATCCTTGAAAAAATCATGGCCATTATGACGCCGCCGGATGGACACCGCCCGCGCTCCCGGCCCCGGGCGTTATGATTTGATCACGATAGTTTTATGACGGTTTGACCGGTTAGCGATTGAATGTTTCATTCTGGGTCATGCCCCGCAAGCAACTGACTTCGCCAGTCGGTTGCCATTTGAACTGCCACAAAAAGGGGAGCGCTCGCCCTGCATGGCAGGTCAAATTTTTCGACTGTCATTTGCAGGTAACTGCACCGTCACACACGCCGGTTATCGCAGCGGTAATTAAAGGTCTGGGATCGACCTGCAGCAGTTTCAAATCATCTTCATTTCATCCGTTCTCGAATAGGGAGAGTCACATGCCAACGTTTACAGGTTCCAACATCGACGATATTTTTACCGCACCGACAGGCGAGGATTGGACGATCATCGGGGGTGCTGGCAACGATACGCTGACGGGCGGTGCCGGTAATGATCTGATCACAGGGGGTGTCGGAAACGACATCCTGAAGGGCGGCGCTGGCAACGACAGTTTCTTCGTTGGCACAGCAGCGCTCGAAGGCTTTGACAGCTATGACGGCGGCACGGGGATCGATCAGATCGTTGCAACAGGCGATGGTGCGCGCATCGCGATTTCATCGATCAGGAATGTCGAGACGATCGATGCGGGCGGATTCGCCGATGTGACGATCAGGGCTGGTGCCGGCGGTGGCGTGCTCGATTTCAGCAAGGTCACCCTGATCGATATCGCCGCCATTCACGGCGGCACCGGGAACGATCGCATCACCGGCAGCGCAGGAGACGACACGATCATCGCCAGCGCCGGACAGGACGTGCTCAACGGCGGCGGCGGCGACGACAATTTTCTCGTCGGCACATTTGCCGGCCTAACACGCTTCAATGGCGGCTCGGGATTCAATACCATCCTTGGGAACGCCGAAAACGCCGTCATCCGCATTCAAAGCCAGGCCAACATTCAGGAAATTTCGTCGAACGGTTTTGGGAACGTCACTATTACGGGCGCTGGCGACAGCGACTTTCTCGATTTCTCGAACGTAGCACTTACCGATATCACAGCCATTAATGGTGGTTTGGGCGATGACACGATCATTGGCAGCATCGATGACAACATCATTAACGGCGGCGGCGGCAATGATCGTCTGACCGGCGGCGACGGAAGCGACACGCTCGACGGCGGCAGTGGAAACAACGTGTTGAACGGCGGCCTTGGCGACGATTTCCTCCTGGTCGGCACCAGCGGTTCGCTCAACACCTACATCGGTGGGTCGGGTTTCGACACAGTCCAGGGCAACGCCGACGGCGCTGTCGTCCTTGTGACGACGGGATCACTTAGCGGAATTGAAGTCATCACGTCTGGCGGGTTTGGCGATGTCACAATCTCGGGAACGGCTGGCGTCGATGTTATCGACCTTCGCACAGTGGGGATCGCCGATGGCGACATTGCACTGATCGACGGCAAGGACGGCAACGACACGATCTTTGGCACGAACGTCGATGATGATACAGGGTCGACTGGAGCCGACACCATCAATGGCGGCACGGGCGACGATACCATCTTCGGCGGCGCGGGCGACGATATCATTGGTGGCGACGCTGACAATGACGTTCTCGACGGTGGCGCGGGCTTCGACACGGTGTCGGGCGGCGATGGGGATGATACGATTGTCGCCAGCGGTCTCGATTTTCTGTTTGGCGAAGCCGGCAACGATGTTTTCCTTGCCAAGGGCGGCGCGGCCAACAATTTCGATGGCGGCGAGGGTTTCGATACGATCGAAGCATCGGCCAACGGAAACATCGCGATCGAATCGATTGTCGATGTCGAACGGATCGACGGTGCCGGTTTTGCCAACGTCAATCTGGTCGGACTGTCTTCGGGCAGCCTGCTCGATTTTACCGGGATCGAACTGTCGGGCATCAAGAGCATACTCGGAAGCGGCCAGGCCGATGAGTTTACAGGCTCCGATGGCGATGATGTCATTCTCGGCAACGGCGGCGGCGATGTGCTCGTGGGCGGTGCTGGCAATGACATGATCAGTGGCGGCGCGGCACTCGACACCCTGACTGGCGGAGACGGGAATGATGTGTTCAAGGACACGATCCTCAACCTGACAGGCGATACGATTACCGATTTCGGCACAGGCGATAAGATCCAGCTGACAAACCTTGCCTTTTCGGGTGCGGTCACGCTCTCGTTTGATAGTGCCACGGGCGCATTGTCGATCGATCCTGACGGTGCAGGCGTCAGGAAAGCATTTTCGGTCACGATGCTTGGCGATTTGAGCGCGGACAACTTCCGTGCCGTGTCCGATGGCGCTACCGGCACGTTTATTGAGTACGCGTCCTCGGTCCCGATGGCGGCGCAATTGCCATTGTCGGCAGAGATTCAAAGCCAATATGGCAACGACTATTTTATGTGACCGGCACCTGCCCGCAGTTGCGGGCGTTACTCCAAGTACGGACGAAACGGGATCGCGCGAAAGCCGGTCCCGTTTTTTGTGATATGGCATCAGCCGATCATCGGGCGACACACGGCCAATGTCCGGCGTCGCACAGACACGAAACTGTCTTAAACACGCTCTACCTGATCCTGACAGAGGGCGGCGAGGGCGATCTGTGCGACAGGCACCGAACGCTTCCTGCGCTGTTGCGTCATCTTTCGGACCGGATTGGCAGTTGGTTGTATATCGTTCCACCTTTGCGCGAGGCTATCTTCGAGCGCGGAAACGCCGAAACCGAGAATCGGCCGGCTTTACGCTATTGGAACTGTTGGTTGTCCTTGCGATCCTGGGGCTGCTCGCTGCCGTGGTAGGTCCGCAGGTGCTCCGGTATCTCGGCAGTTCAAAAACACAGGCAGCAGCAGTTCAGTCCAAGAACATCGTTGCTGCATTGAGCTTGTACAAGCTCGATGTCGGGAATTTCCCGAACCAGGAGGAAGGGCTTCAGGCCCTTATGAAAGCGCCGCCGACCGCACCGCTTTGGAATGGGCCCTATCTGCCAGACCCTGGCGCACTGATCGATCCTTGGAAAAACCCCTACCAGATGAAAGCGCCGGGTGATCATGGCGAAATCGACGTCTTCAGCCTGGGGTCGGACAACAAGCCGGGGGGAACAGGCGACGCCAAAGATATAGGGAACTGGTAACGCGTGTATTGGCGGCAATCGGCCCTCCACCTTGGGAAGCTGGAATGTAAATCTGGGGCCACAGCGGTCCCTCAATAAGAATATGGGGTTTTGGCGATTATGCCTTTCTATCGTCGCGTGACCCTGCAATCTGTGATGTTGCTGTCGGTGGCCGGGTGCGCTGTACGTCCGGCACCTGTTCCGATAGCGATGCCGGAACCGCCGCCGCTGGTTGTGCTGGCGGAGGCGAGCACCGATCTGCGATCGACGATCGTCGGCGGGGAAGCGCCAGTGCCGCAGGTCCCGCGCGTGACAGAGGCGCGCCCGAAGCCAGGCTCGTTTGCGTTTAACTTTCCAACAGCCGACGTTGCCATCGTCGCAAAGGCTGTACTGCGAGACGTCTTGCGCGAGAATTACGTCATTGCACCCAGCGTGACGACGCAAATTTCGTTCGTAACGCCAGGGCCTGTCGCGCGCGAGTCGATCCTTCCTCTGTTTGAAGCGTCGCTGCGCAACGGGGGGCTGGCCTTAACGCCAATGGCGTCGGGATATCTGATCCAGCCGACAGCCTCGGCACAATCGGTGGTGACGCCCGACACGATCGGCTTTGGCAGCGAAATCATCACGCTGCAGTTCATCAATGCCGACGAGCTTAAGAAATTGCTCGATTCGGTCATTCCGGGCGTCGTCACGTCCACCGATCCGATACGCAATGCAGTAACAATCGCAGGCACCACCGGGCAGCGTGCAAGCGCGAGAGATTTGATCGCGCAGTTCGATGTCAACTGGCTGCGCAACATGTCGTTTGCCTTGCTGGTACCGCAACGCACCGACAGCCGCCTGATCGTTCCCGAACTCGAAAAGCTTATCAATGCGCCCGATGCGCCCACGCGGGGCTTGGTACGACTTATCCAGATGGAGCGGTTGAATGGCATCCTCGCGATCAGCGCACAGCGCCAGTATCTTGAGGATGTCCGCCGCTGGATCGAAATCCTCGACCGCGAAGGCGAGAGCAACGAAGCGAAGCTATTTGTGTATCGTGTCCAGAATGGCCGCGCCCGCGATCTGGTCAAAACACTGAACAACGCTTTTGGCACCGGTGGCGGTGCAGACGACAATGGCCCCGACGATCCGCTCACAACGCAGAATGATCTGAACACAACGCAGAACGCACCCCGTCCGATCAATTCCAGTTCACAAAGCGAATCGCCTGGATCGGCACAGCGTAACTCGGGCGCTCGCGAACTGGGCGCTGCTGCCGGATCGAATGCGGGCCAGGTTCAAGCGAGCACGAACTTCAGCGGAAGAATTTCGACCGATGACGTGAACAACGCCGTCGTCATGTTTGGAACGCCGCGTGACTTCGCCGTCGTCGAAGATGCAATGCGCAAGCTCGATGTACCGCCGACTCAAGTCCTCATCGAAGCCGCGATCACCGAAGTCGCGCTTACAGGGGATCTGAATTACGGCGTCGACTGGAACTTTATTCAGGGCAACAGCACCTTCGTGTCTGGGGCTGGCACGCCAGCGCCACCTGCTGCCAATACCGCCGGTTTTGCATATTTCCTGAGGTCGAGCGACATCAGCGCCACATTGCGTGCCTTGGAAAGCCGGACGAACATCAAAGTCATCTCGGCACCGAAATTGCTGGTGCTGAACAACCAGACGGCCGCATTACAGGTTGGCAATCAGGTGCCCATTCAAACCCAGCAACAGCAATCGGTTGGCACGGGAAACGGCAATATTGTCAACTCGATCGAGTACCGCGACACCGGGGTGATCTTGCGCGTGACGCCACGTGTCAATGCGAGCGGCCTTGTGCTGCTTGATATCTCGCAAGAGGTCAGCAGCGTCACCAGCCTTACGACAGGCGGGATCGAATCGCCGACGATCGCAACCCGCCGGATTGCCACGACCGTGGCCGTGCAGGATGGCCAGGTGCTGGGGCTAGGAGGGCTGTTCAGCGACTCCAAATCGAACGGAAGCAGCGGGCTTCCGGTCCTTTCGCGCATTCCGATCCTGGGTGCGTTGTTCGGACGGGCGACCGCAACGCAGGAACGGCGTGAACTGATTATCCTCATCAAACCGCAAATCGTTCGGACACCCGAAGACGGACGCGCGATCACAGAGGAATTGCGGGCCAAATTGCGCACGCTGGAGCCGTTCAGAACCGAGGGCCGGATCCCCTAAAGCTACAATTGCGTGGCGAATGATGACGACGCTATTCTTGAGAACGCAAGCCCCACGGCGCGAACGGCAGCGCCAACTGCACGGCTTCCCGATTGCGAGGAGGCACCTGATTTGCTGCAAATTGTCGCTGATCATCCAAGCCCGGGCGCAACGGTTCGGCCAAAGGAACATAAGGGCGCGATCGGCTGCCCTGAGCCGGAGAGCCAGTGCCGCGGTAGAAGATATGCCTCCCGATTTTTCCAATCCGGATCAGGCTTGCGGCCCAATAAGGGGTGACATAATCGGCGTGATAATGCGTGGCGCCGGTGACCTGGAGCGGGTGTTCTCCGTCGATCGCAGCCGTGGCGATGATCTGACTTGCGGTCATGATTTTCATCGACAGGCGCCGCTGCAACGCACCGTCGCACGTAAAGCTGAACTGACAACCGGTGCGTCGCTCCGACCCGCTGAACACGACGCCGCAGACCGATTTTGGATAGGCCGCATGGC
>JANPIQ010000348.1:0-4883 GCA_031425075.1 Sphingomonadales bacterium | reverse complement strand
GTCGGTCCTGGGAACGGCGGCGATGATCTGGGTCGGCGGGCAGATCATCACACACGGCCTGCATATCGTCCCTGGCTTTGTTGCCAGCGTCGGCGGGGGCAGCGGCGCGCTTCACTGGCTGGCCGATGTCGTCTATTCGGGGCTGATCGGTCTCGCGATCGGTGCGGTGATTGCCTTCATCGTGACGGCAATTCAGAAAGCGCGGGGCAAAGCACATTAGACCCTGTTTCAGCGTCTAACCCTGATCTTCAGGCACCCCGTAATCGTTGATAGCTTCGAACACCGCAGTCAGCGCCGCGCGTTCGCCTTCGTCGAGTTCGGGTCGCCAGATTTCGAAGAGCAAAACGACGCGATCCGATGTGCCGCGATTCCAAGCCTCATGTTCGAAGCTGTCATCGAAAATCAGCGTTTCGCCTTTGCGCCAGCTGCGGGTTTCGTTTCCGACGCGCAAGCCGCAACCGTCGGGTGCGATGAGTGGCAGGTGGCAGATCAACCGGGTGTTGAGGAGTCCATGGTGCGGCTCGATGTGTGTGCTGGGCGTCAATCTGGAATAGAGTGCGATCGGTGACCGGCTTGCGATCTTCGGGAGCGGTATCGCCTCGAGCGCTGCCATGGTGGCGGGAGCGCGATCGGCATTGATCGCAATGCGTTCTCCGTAGCGCCAAAAATACAGCGCGCCCCAGGAGGGATCGTTGCGCAAGCGATTGGACGGGGCAGGTCGATCGGGATGCCCCTCGACATAGGGGGCAAAGCTATCCGATTGCGCGAGGATCGTTCGCAGTTCCTGCTCGAGCTCAGGCGTCAGGAGCTCGAGAGCCTTCGACCAAGGGAATTCGGCTCGTTCGAAAAACTGGCGCTGAGGCAGGCCCGGAAAATAAAAGCTGGTCGGCTGTTGCTGATACAACTGCGCGCGCCCCAGTAGCAGATCGAGTGCGGCCGAAACGCGTGGTGGTTCCCCTGCGCCCGCCTTTTTCAAGCTCGCCAGAAGATGCGCGGCATAGCGTTCGTGCGATTGGGCGCTAAAAGTCCGCGCGCGCGCAATCAGCTTTTCGAACTGCAGCGGCGCACCGTTGCGCGCCACAACTCCAAGTGCGGTCTGAAACCAGCTTCCCGCCGCACGGTCGTCACCCATTCTGGCCTTGATGTCGCCCATCAGCAGCAGCGCGCCAAGGTCACGAGGGTCGCGATCGAGCAGCTTGCGGATGGCCCGTTCTTCGCCCGCAATGTCCGACATGTGTCGGCATGTGCGCGCCAGCAAAAGCCAGGGCATGTCGGCGTCCGGAATACTGGCCTCGGCGCGTAGCAAGGCGCCATGCGACGATTGCACGTCGCCACGCTGGAAGGCTGCGTGCGCTTCGGCAATTGCCAATTCTCCTTGTGACGTCATGCCGCCTGGACCCCCCGGTGAAAATTAACCCATTCTTGCCCGATCCGCGCTAGGGCGCAGTGATGATCGCGAATGCCCCTCGCATTGCCGTGCTTCTCCCTTGTTATAACGAGGCGGCGGCGATTGCCCAGACCGTGGCAGACTTCAAGGCGGCGCTGCCGACCGCAACGGTCTATGTTTATGACAATAACAGCCGGGATGCGACAACCGGCATTGCTGCAGATGCCGGGGCCATAGTCCGCACTGAACGCATGCAGGGTAAAGGCAATGTCGTTCGCCGGATGTTTGCCGACGTCGATGCCGATGTCTATGTAATGGCCGATGGCGATGCGACGTATGAGGCCATGGCGGCCCCATTGCTTGTTGCACGGCTGATCGATGAACAGCTCGATATGGTCGTTGGCGCGCGCAAATCGGAAGTCGAAGCGGCATATCGGCGCGGCCACAGGTTCGGAAATGCCATGCTGACCGGCATGCTCGCGCGGATCTTCGGCCGCAGCTTCACCGACATATTGTCGGGCTATCGGGTGTTTTCACGGCGCTTTGTCAAGAGTTTCCCCGTTCTGTCGTCGGGGTTCGAGATCGAAACCGAGATCAGTGTTCATGCACTCGAACTGAGGATGCCCGTTGCCGAGGTCGTCACCGCTTATGCCGCTCGGCCCGACGGCTCTGTATCGAAACTGAATACCTATCGCGACGGGTTTCGGATCCTCAACACGATCATGACACTGTTTCGATACGAAAGACCGATGTTGTTTTTCGGTGCACTGGCATTGGCGATGGCGGCGGCATCGATCATTCTCGCAATCCCGTTGATTTTTACCTATCTCGAAACCGGGCTGGTGCCACGTTTCCCGACCGCGATCCTTTCGACCGGGTTGATGATCCTTTCGGCGCTAAACGGGATGTGCGGTCTTATCCTCGACACGGTCGTTCGCGGAAGGCGCGAGGTGCGCCGGCTGGCTTATCTGGCGTATCCTGCACCGGGGGCTTGATCCTTCCCGCCCCAAGCCAGATATAGCAGCACGAGAACGATAAAGGACAAATTATGAATCCCGTAGACGCGCTGATCCCCGTCGTCATCGAACAATCCAATCGCGGCGAGCGCAGTTTCGATATTTATTCCCGGCTTTTGCGCGAGCGGATCATCTTCATCACAGGTGGGGTCGAGGATCATATGGCCTCGGTGATTACCGCGCAGCTGTTGTTCCTCGAATCGGAAAATCCGAAGAAGGACATCTGGATGTATATCAACTCGCCGGGTGGCGTGGTTACGGCCGGTATGGCGATCCACGATACGATGCAATATATCCGTCCAAAGGTCGGCACGGTGTGCGTCGGCCAGGCTGCATCGATGGGAAGTTTTTTGCTCGCTGCGGGAGAACCGGGTATGCGGATTGCGCTGACCAACTCGCGAATCATGATCCATCAGCCATCTGGCGGTGCACAGGGTCAGGCTTCGGATATTGCGATCCAGGCCAAAGAGATCCTCCGCATCCGCGAAAGTATGAATCAGCTTTATGCCAAATACACAGGGCGCGATATTGCCGAGATCGAAAAAGCCATGGAGCGCGACAATTTCATGACCTCGGGCGAAGCCAAGGCATTTGGAATGATCGACGAAGTGTTCGATCGTCGGCCCGACGCGGCTGGCAGCGACTAATGCCTGCTTTTGGGGGGATCCCCACAGCCGTTGTGCTCGTTAATGCGGGTGGCTGCGGACCGAATCGCAAAATTCATTGCCGCTTGACGTTTTGCCGCTAACATGTGCGGCTCGCTGGCCTCGTATTGGAAGCGCACAAGGAAGGTTTGAATGACGAAGCTCAGCGGAACCGACGCGAAGTCGACTCTTTATTGTTCGTTCTGCGGCAAATCGCAGCATGAAGTCCGCAAGCTGATTGCCGGGCCGACGGTGTTCATCTGCGATGAATGCGTCGATTTGTGCAACGACATCATCCGCGAAGAATCAAAGACCGCGCTCGTCAACAAAAAGGATGGCAGCGTCCCGACGCCGCAGGAGATCTGCAACGTCCTTGATGATTATGTGATTGGGCAAAAGCGTGCCAAGCGCGTCCTTTCGGTTGCGGTGCACAATCATTACAAGCGGCTCAATCATGGCGGCAAAGGCTCTGACGTCGAGCTTGCAAAATCGAACATCCTTCTGATGGGACCGACCGGGTGCGGCAAGACGTTGCTTGCACAAACGCTGGCCCGGATCCTCGATGTGCCATTCACGATGGCTGATGCCACCACGCTGACTGAAGCGGGCTATGTCGGCGAGGATGTCGAGAATATCATCCTCAAATTGTTGCAGGCATCCGATTATAACGTCGAGCGCGCCCAGCGCGGGATCGTGTATATCGATGAGATCGACAAAATCAGCCGGAAAGCCGAAAATCCATCGATCACCCGCGATGTGAGCGGGGAGGGCGTTCAGCAGGCGCTTTTGAAGATGATGGAGGGCACTATCGCCAGCGTGCCTCCTCAGGGTGGTCGCAAGCATCCGCAGCAAGAGTTCCTGCAGGTCGACACGACCAACATCCTGTTCATTTGCGGCGGGGCGTTCGCCGGGCTTGAGAAAATCATCGGTGACAGGTTGCAAGGCAAATCGATTGGCTTTGGTGCGCATGTTGCCGGACCCGACGACCGCCGGACCGGTGAGACATTGAAATCGGTCGAGCCTGAAGATTTGCTGCGTTACGGGCTCATCCCCGAATTTGTCGGCCGCCTTCCAGTCATCGCGACTCTTGAAGATCTCGATATCGGGGCGTTAGTGACAATTCTGCAGGAACCCAAGAATGCACTGATCAAACAGTTTCAAAAGCTGTTCGATATGGAAAATGTCGCGTTGCGCTTTACCGACGATGCAATGCAGACGATCGCGAAGAAGGCAATCGAGCGCAAAACGGGCGCTCGCGGCCTACGATCGATTGTCGAGAACATCCTGCTCGATACGATGTTCGATCTCCCCGGGATGGACGGCGTCGACCAAGTTGTTATAGACAGTGATGTAGTCGAGGGTCGCAAGGAACCCGTGCGGGTTTACACCGAAAAGCAGGCCGAAGACGCGGCCTGACGAACCGGGAGCACGCACATTGGCTTTCGAAAGGCGATCCGATGACCGTGCACAATTTCAACGTCAAAAGGCCCGATGGGTCGATGCAATCGTTGTCGGAGTTTGCCGGCAAGCCGATACTGATCGTTAACACAGCCTCGAAATGCGGATTCACGCCGCAGTATGCGGGTCTTGAAACGCTACACCGCAAATATGGCAGCGACATCGCGATCCTGGCGTTTCCGTGCAATCAATTTGGCGCGCAGGAACCCGGTGATGCCGAGGAAATCGCCAATTTTTGCATGCTCACCTACGACGTCACATTCCCGGTGATGGCGAAAGTCGAGGTAAATGGCGAAGGCGCAGACCCACTTTTCAAGCATGTCAAAAAGGCAAAACCCGGATTGCTCGGCAGTCAAGCGATCAAATGGACCTTCACCA
>JANPIQ010000347.1:0-2570 GCA_031425075.1 Sphingomonadales bacterium | reverse complement strand
GGCCTGCGATTGATGCGCTTGGGAATGTGCCCGTCACTGTGTTGCGCGGGGCGGCTTCGGATATCCTGTCGCCAACAACTGCCGATGCGATGATGAAGCGGCTTTTGCAGGGCGCGTTCGTTTCGATACCGGGGACGGGCCATCCCCCCGAACTCGATGAGCCTCAATCGCTGGCGGCAATCGACGCGTTGCTTGCCCGCGTTTCATAATGCACATTCTCCACTGTCATTCGACCTTTTCCTTGGGCGGGAAGGAAGCGCGTAGCGTTCGGCTGATGAACATGTTCGGCAATGCGGCACAGCACACCATAGTGTCCGCAGTTCCCGATGCACTTGGCGCGCGCGATTCGATTGCGTCGCATGTCCGCGTGGCGTTCCCCGGCGATGCCGCCCCGCCGCTTACCGGCAAGCCGAGTCTGCCGCGATACCGCGCACTTGCGCGATACATGCAGCAGTTCGATCTGGTGCTGACGTATAATTGGGGTGCGATGGATGCCGTCGGTGCGCGGCGGCTGTTTCCGAAACGCTGCCCGCCGCTGATACACCATGAAGACGGGTTCAACGCCGATGAGGCGGCGCGGCTCAATTGGAAACGCAATGGGTTTCGCAGGGCGATGCTTCCTGCTGCCAAGGCAGTCGTCGTCCCGAGCCGGACACTCGAGGCTATCGCGCTGAATATCTGGAAACAGCCGAAGGTCCGCGTGCACAGAATTGGCAATGGGATCGACGTTGCCGCGTATCAGGGCGAACCCGCTGCCGATGCAATTCCGGGATTTCAGCGGCGCGATGGCGAGATTGTGATCGGCACATTGGCCGGGCTGCGTCCGGTCAAGAACCTCCCAATGCTGGTCCGGGCCTTTGCAGCGCTGCCGGATCATTCGCGGCTGGTGATCGTCGGGGAAGGGGAGGATCGCGCCGCGATTGCCGCCGAAGCGGCGCGTTGTAGGATCGCGGACAGGGTGCTGCTGCCGGGATTTCTGCCGCACCCGCACCGCTATCTGGGACTGTTCGATGTTTTCGCGCTGTCATCGCACAGCGAGCAATTTCCGATTTCGCTCGTCGAAGCGATGGCTGCGGGATTGCCGGCGGTTGCGACCGACGTCGGCGATGTCGCTGCAATCCTGCCCGACGGCCAGTCACGGTTGGTTGTGCAGCCGGGACACGATGTGCGCTTTGCCGAAGCGTTGCAAATCCTTGCCAACGACCCCGGTCTGCGCAACCGGCTGGGCACCGCAAATCGGGAACATGCGCGATCACATCATGATGAAGCAGCGATGATCGCTGCCTATTGCCAGCTCTATGCTATTCTTGATTAACACGGCTGTCATAAAAACCATGCGCATTTGGGTCTGGCATTGCTATAACAAACATAACGGGCGGGGGGCCCTTCAAAGGAGTATCGATGTTCAAGGGTATCAAGCCAATTGTTTACCGCGGTCGTGAAGTGTGGCCGCTGATCGAGGGCGGCAAAGGCGTATCGGCGACGAACCATGCCAGTTCGGGCGCATGGGCAGCAGCTGGCGGCATTGGAACCGTGAGCGCGGTCAATGCCGATAGCTACGATCCGACCGGCAAGATCGTGCCGCAGGTCTATGCCGCAAGGACCCGGCGGGAAAGACATGATGAACTGATCGGGTTCGCAATCGAGGGAGCGGTCGCACAGGTCGAACGTGCGTATGAGATTTCGGGCGGCAAAGGCGCGATCAACATCAACGTGCTTTGGGAAATGGGGGGCGCCCAACCGATCCTTCACGGCGTGCTCGAACGCACCAAGGGCAAGATTGCGGGCGTGACGTGCGGGGCGGGAATGCCTTACAAATTGTCAGAAATCGCCGCGCAATATGATGTGTCGTACCTGCCGATCGTCAGTTCGGGCCGCGCATTCCGGGCATTGTGGAAGCGTGCTTATTCAAAAGTCCCGCATCTTTTGTCGGCGGTGGTGTATGAAGACCCGTGGCTGGCAGGCGGGCATAATGGACTGTCCAACGCCGAAGACCCGTTAAAGCCCGAGGATCCCTATCCGCGCGTCAAGGCGCTCCGCGACATGATGCGCGAAGGCGGCGTCCCCGATCAAACACCGATCGTGATGGCGGGCGGCGTTTGGAACCTGTCCGAATGGGATCACTGGATTGACAACCCGGAGCTTGGCCAAATCGCCTTCCAGTTCGGCACCAGGCCATTGCTGACGCAGGAAAGCCCTATCCCGCAGGGGTGGAAGGACCGGCTGATGACGCTCGACGACGGCGATGTCCTGCTTCACCGCTTTTCGCCGACGGGATTTTATTCGAGCGCGGTCCGGACTTTGTTTCTGCGCGACCTCGAAGGACGGTCGCAACGGCAGATTGCGTATTCGCGCGAAATGGCAGGCGAGCATACCCACCAACTCGATGTGGGTGTGAAGGGCAAAAATTTCTGGGTGACACTATCCGATCTTCTGCGCGCCCGGCAATGGTATGGACAGGGTTTTACGACCGCGCTGAAGACGCCTGACAATACTGTGGTGTTCGTGACGCCCGAAGACCAGAAAGTCATTCAGAAGGATCAGGCCGATTGCATGGGTTGCCTGTCGCA
>JANPIQ010000346.1:0-2539 GCA_031425075.1 Sphingomonadales bacterium | reverse complement strand
CTCGAGCAGTCCTGCCAGTGCGCCGCCGTGGATGAAGCCCGGTCGCCCACGTTTGCCCTCGTCATACGGCATCGTCAGGATCAGGCGGCCATCGGCATCGTGGCTGCGGATGAACCCCATTGTCCGGGCATAAGGCGAATCTGGGCCGATCATCCGGCAGCAGTGAAGAAATATGTGCCGGCGACGTGCGCGATCGGCTTATCGGGATCGCCATCATGCGCCGAACCACGCACGAACGCGACAGAGCGCGTCAAATGCACGCATTCACCATAGCCGATCACGGCGTTGCCCGGCTTGGCAGGACGGAGATAATCGACGCGCAGATCGAGCGTTGCCTGTGGCTGGAACGTCTTGGTCTTGAGCCAGATCGACATGCTCGTCACCATGTCCATCATCGTGAAAATCGGACCAGACGCCAGAATGCCGGTCGCCTCATCGCTCACCAGTTTCTCGGCATAGGGCAATTCGAGTTCGCACCAGCCTTCGCCATGCGCGCGATGGACGATGCCGAGCACGCCGTTATGCCCGTTGCGCGCGAGCATGTTGATCATGCGCATCGGATCGAAGCCGTCGGGAAACTGCGCATCTGCCATCATCGTTTTGGCTAGGACGATGGGTGCTGGATTGCAACCCGATGCCGCGCTAACACTTGACGAAAGCGTAAAGCCATAGCGCCCCTGTTTGAGAGGATCAGCCCCGATGCACCCCTATGTTCACGCGCAGTCGCACCCCGACAAGCCCGCCGTCATCATTGCCGAAACCGGCGAGACGCGAACCTATCGCGAGCTCGACGAGGGATCGAACCGAGTCGCGCAATTCATCCGGTCGCGCGGGTTGGGACATGACGATGTCATCGCGCTGATGCTCGAAAACAACGCCGATTACTACGCGATCACCTGGGGCGCACAGCGATCGGGCACGCGCTATGTCTGCATCTCGTCGCGGCTGACGGCAGATGAGACCAATTTCATCATCGAAAATTCCGGTGCCAAGATCTTCATTCTGTCGGGCAGCCTTGCCGGCCTCGCGCCGCAGCTGACCATGACCGCCGAACGCTACAGCTTCGGTGGCGAGATCGCCGGATATGCCCCGCTCGAAGATGCGCTCGCGCCGATGCCGATCACGAAGATTGCAGATGAGCGGGCGGGCGTCGATATGCTCTATTCGTCGGGCACCACCGGGCGGCCCAAGGGCGTGCGCGTGCCATTGCCGCCTGAACTTGCCATCGATCAGATGAATCCACTCGTGATGCTTGCCATGGCGATGTACGGCCTGTCTGCTGACAGCATCTATTTGTCGCCAGCGCCGCTGTATCACGCCGCCCCGCTGCGCTGGTCGATGACGATCCACAAGATCGGCGGGACTGTGGTCGTGATGAAGAAGTTCGATCCCGAAGCCGTGCTACGGTTCATCGCGCAGTATAAAATTACCTGCGGCCAGTATGTGCCGACGCATTTCGTGCGGATGCTCAAACTGCCCGATGAAGTGCGCAGCCGATATGACCTCTCGACAAACATGTGCGCGATCCACGCCGCCGCCCCCTGCCCCATCCCTGTCAAACAGGGCATGATCGACTGGTGGGGCCCGATCATCATGGAATATTATGCCGGGTCCGAAGGCAATGGATCGACCTTCATCAATTCGGCCGACTGGCTGGCGCATAAGGGTTCGGTCGGCAAGGCGATGACCGGAATACTCCACATCATGGCCGATGATAGCGAAACCGAAGTGTCGCAGGGGCAGGAAGGCACGATCTTCTTCGAAAACCCCGACAGCAATTTCGAATATCACGACGATCCCGAAAAGACGAAATCGAGCCGCAATTCAAAGGGCTGGAGCACGCTCGGCGACGTCGGCTATCTCGATCCCGACGGGTATTTGTATCTCACCGACCGCAAGAGCTTCATGATCATCTCGGGCGGGGTCAACATCTACCCGCAGGAAATCGAGAACCACCTCGTGACGCACCCACGAGTGCAGGACGTCGCGGTGATCGGCGGCCCGCACGAGGAAATGGGCGAAGAGGTCGTCGCGGTCATCCAGCCCGTCGACATGGCCACCGCCGACGATGCGTTCCGCGACGAACTGATCGCGTTCGCGCGCGAGAAATTGTCAGGCGTCAAAATTCCCCGCCGGATCGATTTTCTAGCAGAGTTGCCGCGGCACGATACGGGGAAGCTCTATAAGCGGCTGTTGCGCGACCAATATTGGGCGAAAGCAAAACCCTGATCAGTTGTATAGGCAGCTGTCCAGCGCATCTCTCCGTACGACCCCAACGGTCCGCGCCAACCGGTTGCCATGCCGTTTCACGAACCCCCTCGGGGCAATTGCCGCGCGCTTTTTGGGCAGTGGCAGGATCGCGGCGATCCGCGCCGCCTCGATTGGCGTCATCTCTGCTGCGTCATGCCCGAAATAGCGGAGCGATCCGGCGTTGACGCCATAGGTGCCGATGCCCGTTTCGGCGATGTTGAGATACACCTCCATAATCCGGCGTTTTCCCCAGATATTTTCGATCAGCAGCGTGAACCACGCCTCCAAA
>JANPIQ010000345.1:0-1940 GCA_031425075.1 Sphingomonadales bacterium | reverse complement strand
TTGATTTGCTTGGTGAGTCGGGAGGAAGCGCGCCTCCACCGCCGCCCCCACCAATGGCTTCACCGCCGCCTGCAGCGCCGCCGCCGCCACCCGCA
Source organism: Sphingomonadales bacterium (assembly GCA_031425075.1). GTDB lineage: Bacteria > Pseudomonadota > Alphaproteobacteria > Sphingomonadales > Sphingomonadaceae > Aquisediminimonas. The sequence continues at coordinate 1,845 of JANPIQ010000345.1, read as the reverse complement.
GCGGCAGCTCCCTATATTGCACCGCAGTCACCTGCTTATGCGCCCGCAGCGCAGGGAAGCGGGAAAAGCAAGATACCATTGATCGCTGGTGGCGCTGCTGCGGCAATTGCGCTTGCAGGTGGTGCCTATTTTTTCATGAGCAAGCCTGCGACAACCGGTAACCCGCAAATCGATGCGCAAACTATAGCATCGCAGTCTGAATGCACTTGGGTAACAGTCACAAACGAGGCGAGTGGTGGCAAGTTGGTTTTGGCAGGCGCTTCAGGGGATGTTGCGGGGCTGGCCAAATCGGTTACCGAGGTCGCCGGTGGGCTCACGGTGGATACTGGGGGCGTTGCGCCTGTGGAAAGCACCGCTTGCAAACTGCTCGACACGCTCAGATCGCTGAGGGGCGGGGGCGTTTCGTTGACGCCTTCGCAGTCCCGCTACGAATTGCGCAAGGGTGGGTCGCCCGATCCGACCAAGACCGCGCCCTCTGCGGCCATCGATGTCAACGCAGATATCGGAACCGGGTCTAACCGGTTCGTCCTTTACGATCTGACCCAGGCAGGAATGATCCGCGAGCGCGTCATGACAAGCGCCGATCTCGACACTTATGTGCGTGCTGGCGTGGCGCGGAAAGTATCGGATGACCGGTTTCAACTGACGACCGATATCGATGAAACAGGCTGGCGTGGATTGCTGCTGCTCACATCCGCGAGTGCCTTGCCGTCGGAAAGCACAGACGCCCTAAAAGGCACGCCGACTGACAGCGCGCTTCAGACATTTGCCAGCGATGCAGCGAACGCAGGGTGGAAGGCCGATCTTGCGTGGGTCAATTTCGTCGATAACGATCCCGACTGAGCGTTCAGCCTGATCGAAATGGAAAATGAGCCCCGGCGCATCGCGTGCCGGGGCTTTTTCTTTGCCGACCAGACGCTCGCTGTTTGGACAAAAAAAGGGCGGAGCCGAAGCCCCGCCCAAACCGTGAAATCAATTCGACACCTAGAACTTGAAACCTGCGGCGATGCCGTAGCGGCGTGGTTCAAGCGTGAAGATGTTGGTGAACAGGCCCGATGACTGATCGGTCACATAAAGCCCGGTCGTTGCGTTGTTGTCGAAGATGTTCTGGATGAACCCGCGAACGAACCAGCGATCATCGTTGCCATTGAGCTGAATCTGCGCGTTCGCCTGCGCATAGCCTTCGATCTTGTTGATCCGGCCATTGAAGATGCTGCCCGAGCTGTCGCCGGTATAGGTCAAGTCTGCACGCGGAACGAGCGTCATCCCGCTGTCGAACTCGACGGTATATTGCGCGCCGATCGAGAATTTGTAGTTCGGCGCCTGTGGCAGTGTGTTGCCCTTGATGTTGACCAACACGCCTTCATTGAGCACCGACACGCCACCGAATGCGGCAGGATTGATGCCGGGAATACCGCCTGCGGCACCAGCTGAAAGAATGCCGCAAATGCTGTACGCCCCGCGTGCGGTTACGCCGCTATCTGCGGGAAAAGCCGTTGTTCCCTGAAGTGGCGCGGTATTCGGGTTGGCAGCTGTTCTTGGCGTCAACGCAGCGCCAGACACGTTGTTAATTACACCCAGATTGATTGTGTTCACAAAGCCGTTGACGCCAGCAACGCTGCCCGAATTCGAAACGACGGCACAGTTCGAACCGTTGGTAATATCCTTGATAATCACTGCATCGCTCCGGCCACCTGACGGATCGCGCGGGTTGCTGAGCAGCTTGTCCTGCTTAACCTTGGTATTGAGATAGCTGAAGCCTAGATTGACGGCGAATTCACGCGACGGGCGAATAATAGATTCAAGTTCGAGCCCGTAGATATCTGCATCGACGTTATCATTGAC
>JANPIQ010000344.1:0-4006 GCA_031425075.1 Sphingomonadales bacterium | reverse complement strand
CCAAATTGACTATGATTGGAAATCGGTCGGTTTAGACGTAAAAATTTCTGTGAAAATGGAACGTTTAGATGCTGCATAGGTTGTGGAATAGCGATTATTCAGAAAATTAATTTAGGCCAAACATGTTCAATAACGCAACGGTTCTGATCGCAGATGATGAGCCAATTATCGGGATGGGACTCAGTTGGGCTGTCAGGGCTGCGGGTGGTGCAGTGTTGGGGCCGGCAGCAAGTGTTCAGGCGGCTCTGGCTCTGCTTGAAGCACATTCTGTTGCAGGGGCAATATTGGACGTAAATTTAACTGACGGGCTCGTTTCGCCAGTTGTTGACTATCTCATGGAACGTCAGATTCCATTGATCGTCCAAACAGGCGTTGGCATTCCCGATGAACTTGCAATGCGCTATCCTGACATAACTGTTCGCTTTAAACCCAATGTTTCAGACGATCTCGTGGCAGAGCTGGCACAAATGATTCTTGATCGCGAGACAGGCGAGGTTGCTCTATCTCTCGCCGTCAACGATACGACTGTAGCAAGATATCAAATATAATTGGCAGTGTTCTTCAAAGTCTTGGACGCTGCCTAGCCGATCTGCATGGTGTGATGTAATTCCAACAAGTCGACACATCGCAGCAAGCCACTATCGTTAAGCGAAAGAATTAATCAAAACTGCCAACATTGACCGGCACCGAACGGTATCAGCTCCTCGACGATCATCAGCACAATTTTTGGATGTCCTCATAAAGTGGTACGGTAGATTGCGAAGATCGCCAATCAGGACATGCGGTGGTCGGTGTGCTCCTGCAACGCGAGATCGAACAGCTTTTGCGCAACAAGGACAGCGGTCGGAGCATCTCGCGCGGTAGCGTCGGCACCGACTTGGACAGCCAGTTGGGGGTCGGCCATGAACATCGGCCCGCCGACCATGATGCCTATTAGCCGATTCTTTGAATGCTTGCGAATTTCTGCAATGGTCTTGGTCAGGCCGTCGATCTGCCGGTCTGACCCCGCGGTCAATCCTGCCACAGCAAACCAATTGTCTTGCACTAAGGCTACGATGTCTTCGGCTTTGCCGGATAGGTCCGTCGTTACGTGCCACGCTGCCGCAAGCAGAAATTTCTCAACCATTCTGACGCCGAACGTGTGCTGATTGCCAGGGGTGATTGCCATCAGTATTTTTCGGCGAATGTCGAGGCCAGGAACTGTGTGGGTGTCGTTAAAAATGGCGAGCAGCTGTTGGAGACGACCGACACCAATCGTCATATCAATGAAATCGCATTCGTCTTGATCCCACATTTCGCCCAAGCGGCGTGCCGTGGGCTCAAGAAGGTCAAGGAACAGCGTATCCAAAGACAGGCCTCTGTCGCGCAACAACATGACATAGGCTGCTGATGCTTCGAGATCGGGTCCCATGACGATATCAGCCAGACCGTCTATGTCAGTGTTACTTGGTGCCAGAGCCTCGATAACGTCCTGAAGCGGCGGCGCATTCGCAACGGCTTCGGTGTGCAACCGCAGCAGTCTGGGGACGATATCGGATGAGACAAAGCGAGCCATCTGCGTTTGGCGGTGGGCCACATCATCGCGACGGTAGATATCAGGTGCAATGAAATGAGTTTCGAGCCGATGCAGGCTCTGCCGATTAATGGCTGGTAGTGCGAACGCTCTAGCCGGTTGGCTCATCTTTGTCCCCTCTCAACCCAACGTTGCTAACTGGCAATGTGCAAGTCAAGAGACCCGGGATCCGTTGCTATCTCCGCGCAGGCGCCTTGTCGCTGCACACAACGAAACCGGAAAGTCGATTAAGGGACGATAGTCCAATGCTTCCTTACACAAATAAGATCGATGCGCTAAATCGACCTTCATTTAACGGGCGTTACGACCTGCTCGGCACCGACGGAGTGAGCCAACACATGTTCGACGAATACGGTTTTCCAGGTGGCACTGACTTAGACGACGCCTCGCCCATCCTTTCTACCTTCGTCTACTGCAGTCGTGCCGCAAAGGGCGTTGACGAAGTCGAGGTAGGCCGCATTGTCGAGTCGGCTCAACGACGCAATCTCGCCCGGGGAATTACGGGGGTGCTGGTTTTTGGCAATGGCGTGTTCTTCCAATTGATCGAGGGGCCAGCTTCCGAAATACAGAAACTGATTGCTACTCTGCATTGCGATCCGCGCCACTACGACGTCGTTCCGTTGGACTGGAGTGAAGAAAGGCGCGAGCGCCTGTATCCGAACTGGGAAATGGAGCGAGTCACAGCCGACGACATCCGCACGGTGCTTAATGACGCGCTCGAATGCTCAAAGGACGAGGTCGACGTCGCGGCACTGAGGCGCATTCTCGAGCACCTTGCCTCGGTTCCGCTGGATCCGATTGGGCGAAGCCAATAGGTTCGAACAGTGGAGAGAAACTGGATTTCGCAAACGAGAAGGATGCTATCGAAGTCATTTCGATTGGCATCGCTGCCGACTAACATCGCCAACAATGCCAACGTAGACCGCTGCTTCAATCAATCTCAAAAACCGACATTGGTTCATCGGCCCTCAAGTGATTGAGGCGAGGATCAGCGCTAGCCCCGTCCTAAAATGTCGCCGGGTGTCGTATTTTCTTCTTAGTTTACAGTTTACGACAAAGCCTTGGCATCATTGCTGCCCTTGCGCCCGTGGATGAGCCGATAGAGCGCGGGCAGGACGATCAGCGTCAGGATCGTCGATGACATGATCCCGCCGATCACCACTGTCGCCAGTGGACGCTGCACTTCGGACCCTGCGCCGACGTTGATGGCCATGGGCACGAAGCCGAGCGAGGCGACTAGCGCGGTCATCAGCACGGGTCGCAGCCGCGTGAGCGCGCCTTCGCAGATGGCCTCGTCGAGGGCCATGCCGCGTTTACGCAGATCCTTGATGAACGAAAGCATCACGACGCCGTTGAGCACCGCTACGCCCGAAAGCGCGATGAACCCGATGCCGGCAGAGATCGACAGCGGGATATCGCGCAATGCAAGCGCGGCAACGCCGCCGGTCAGCGCGAGCGGGACGCCCGAGAATACGATCGCAGCATCGCGCACCGAGCCGAACAGCGTGAACAACAGCCCGAAGATCAGCAACAGCGCGAGCGGTACGACGATCTGAAGCCGCGTGGCGGCGGACTGGAGTTGTTCGAACGTGCCGCCATATTGCACGAAATACCCGTCGGGCAGCGCGACGTCGCTTTCGATCTTGCCGCGCAGCTCGGAGATGAACGATCCCAGATCGCGGTTGCGGACATTGGCAGTGATGACCGCGCGACGCTTGCCGTTCTCGCGGCTGATCTGGTTGGGACCGACCGACAGCTCGATCGCCGCAACTTCGGACAGCGGCACGAAATCGGTCACGCCGCCCGCCGCCGGACGCGGGATCGGCAGGCGACCGAGTTCGTCGAGGTTGGTGCGCTTTTCTTCGGGCAGGCGCACGACGACGGCAAAGCGCCGGTCGCCCTCGAACACTTCGCCTGCGTTGCGGCCGCCGGTTGCGGTCGAGACGGCATCCTGCACGTCCTTGATGTTGATGCCGTAGCGGGCGAGCATCGTCCGGTTCGGCGTAACCGACAGCACCGGCAGGCCGGTGACCTGTTCGAGCTTGACGTCCTCGGCACCGGGAATGCCGCTCACAATGTTCTCGATCGCGCCGCCAGTTTCGAGCAGCTTGTCGAGATCCTCGCCGAACAGCTTGACCGCGACGTCGGCGCGGACGCCTGCGATCAATTCGTTCAAGCGCATCTGGACGGGCTGGGTAAATTCGTAATTGTTGCCGGGGATCTGGCGCACAGCCGCATCGAGTTCGGCGATCAACTGCGCGCGCGATTTGCGTGGGTTTGGCCAGTCCTTGCGCTCCCTCAGCATGATGAAATTGTCGGCGACCGACGGCGGCACTGGGTCGGTCGCGACGTCGGCGGTGCCGATCTTGGCGAAGACCCGCTCGACCTCGGGGAACTTGACGATCCGCGCTTCGAGCGCCTCCTGCATCTGGA